>NZ_JBEYLC010000035.1:0-68633 GCF_040635885.1 Nocardiopsis sp. NPDC006832
CGTGGCCACCGCCCTCGACCGCCTCGGCGGGATCGACGTCCTGGTCAACAACGCGGGCATCATGGACGACATGTCCGCCACCGCCGACGTCTCCGCCGGGGGTGGGTTCCTCCGGCAGGTAGTGGGGGACGTCCGGATGTTCCTCCTGCCAGAGCGCCCACAGCTTGTCGATGAACGCGTGGTGTAGGAAGAAGACGGGGTCGTTCGGCGAGCCGATGTAGAGCATGTGGCCGCCCACCCACACGTGGGCCGAACCGTGCAGCTTTCCGATGTTCTCCTCCCACGGGAACATCGCATAGCCCTCCACGTGGTTGCGGAAGCTCTCGAAGGGCGGCTCGTAGCCCGCCGTGTGGTTCCAGGGCGGGGAGTCGTAGACGGGCAGGGCCAGCGTCTCCTCCAACTCCTGCGCGGTGGAAAGCTCACCGAGCCCGCCCAGGTCACGGATGAGGTAGGGGCGGTCGTCGTGGGTGTAGTTGCCCTCCAGCCACGGGTCCTCGGGCCCGTCGGGCAGGACGCTGGTGTTGATCCGCCATCCGTTGGCGAAGGCGAACGGCCCGGTGGTGACCCTGCCGTCGCCGGGGCGGCCGCTCCCGCCCAGGAAATCCTCACCCCACAGTGGTGAGTCGACCTCGCGGTCCGTCGTCCAGTCCCAGTAGGGCAGGGCCACCGATGGGTCCACCCACCGGAGGGCCTTCTCGAACTCCAGCAGGTACTGGCGGTGCCAGGGCATCAGACCCGGGTTGATGTGGCCGTAGCGGGGCCCGTCGTCCTTATTGATGTAGTCGGACGAGTTCATCCGGATATGCAACCGTACGAACTCGTCATAGACGCCTCTGCGCTTGAGTTCGAGGACGGCGTCGATGAACGCGCGCCTCTCACCGTCGGTCATGTCCAGGTGGTTCTTGCGAACGTGCGCCATGTCCGTCCCCCTCAGTTGTGGCCCGCGTGCCCGATCGGTAGCAGGTCGGCCCCGCGCAGCTCCCGCACCGCGGTACGCGCCGCGTCCAGTGGGTTCGGGGCCATTCGGTAGTGGCACATGGAGCTGAGGTAGGCGTCGTCGGCGAACTTCATGAGGTGGAGGCGGCGTCCGTCGACGAAGACGGCGTCCTCCCCGGACACCGTGGTGACACGGATCTCGCGCCCCTGGTAGGTCTCGGTGTACTCGCCGCTCGCGGAACCGGCGAACGTTTCGGGGTCGCGCAGGACCAGGGCGACCGGTAACCCCGCCATCACCGTGGCGCCCGCCGTCCACTTCAGCAGCTCTCTCCGTCTCACGGAAAACCTCCTCGTCGTCGCGGGCGGGGTGCCCGCGGTCCCATGCTGGCCACCGGCCGTATCGCACCCGTATCGGCGGGATATGGCGTGCCCGGGAACGAGTCGACCCGCGACCACGGGTGGCGGTCGCGGGCCGGGAGGACGCGGTTCGGGAGTTTCGGGGTCAGTCCCGCGGGTCACCGAAGCGGGTCAACGCCAGGGCGACCAGCCCCGACAGGAAGGGCAGGACCATAACCGCGGCCAGCCCCGGTGCCGGGCCGAGAACCCCGGAGAGGGCCCCCGCCGCCGCGGAGCCGACGGCCCCGCCCAGGAAGAAGGTGAGGTTGAGGAGGCCCATCCCCGCCCCCCGCTGTGGAAGCGGGATACGCGGCGACACGAACCCGGTCATCACCACCTGTGTGACGGCGAAGGCGGCAAGGGCCCCCGACGCCCCCAGCACCAGAAACACGGGGCCACCGCCGACCAGGGCGTACGCACCCAGCAGCAGGGCGCCGGCCAGGGCGGTACCGGTCACCAGGAAGACTCCGGCCGAGGTTCCCCGGCGGCCCGCCAGCCGGGAGAGGACGGCCGCCACCACGGCACCCGGCAGCAGCCACAGACCGACCTCCAGGACGGACCAGTCGTAGTCATCGAACAGGATCCGGGGCACGCCGAACATCGCGGCGAACAGCCCCGCGTAGACCCCGGAGCCCACGGCGACGGCCAGGAGGTAGGGGCCACTGGTCACCAGACTCGCGGGGATGAAACCATCCGTGCGCCGAACGGTGCGCGCGACGAGCAGCCCGGCACCGAGGAGGCCCAGAATCGCCGTCACCATCAGCGCGGTGGGGGGCAGGGACAGCGCCGGAGCCTGAATGAGCACCAGCAGGGAGCCCGCCGCCAGGGTGAGCAACCCGGCACCGGCCAGGTCCATGGGCCTACCGGACCCCGTACGGGTGGAGGCCAAACGCAGACACAGCGGTACCGCGGCCAGGGACAGCGCGGGCAGGACCAGGGTGACCCGCCAGGACAGCCCGGCGGTCACGACACCGCCCGCCAGGGTCGCCCCCGCGGCGAAGAACGCCATCGCGGCGCCGAAGATCATCAGCACGGCGGGCCGTCGGTCCGGTGGCGAGGAGGCCGCCAGGGCCAGGGCGACGGCGCTCATCGCTCCGGAGCCCGCCGCCAGCACGAAACGCCCGGCCACCACGACCCCGAGGGCGGGCGCCACCAGGCAGACCACCGTGCCCACGACGAGGAGCACCGCTCCGATGAGGAGGGTGCGCCGGGCCCCCAGGGAGTCGGCCAGGCGCCCGAACAGGGCCGTGCCCACGCCGAGGGCGAGCGCGTGGGCGGTCAGGACCCAGACGACGGAGGAGGGTGGGGCTCCCAGCGCCGCGGAGACCTCGGGCAGCGCGACCCCCGCGGCGGTGACCCCGAACACCGCCGGGCCGAACAACAGGGCCAGCCGCAGGCCCGCCGAGCGGGCGCTGATTCCGGGATCGCCCCCGGCCGGCGCACCTGCGGGAGACGGGGACGCGGTGGGCGCGAGTGCGGTGTCGGGACGGCGGGGTGAGGTCTCAGACATGGTCGGGCTCCGGGGCGATGTTGTGGTTGGCTCGAAAGATGTTGTTCGGGTCGTAATGGGATTTCACGCGCACGAGCCGGGAGTAGGTGTCGGCGTCGAACGCCTCACGAGTGAGGTCGGAGGCGTCGGGACCGCTGAGGAAGTTGATGAACCGGCGGCCCGCGTAGTGGACGCGCATCCTCTCCAGTAGGGCGCCCTCACCCGGGTCCGCTCCCGGCCCCGCGCCCGCGGGGACCTCCGAGAGCGTGGTCAGTGTGAAGGCCGCGTCCCTGCGGCCGACGGCGCTGGGGACCCTGGGCGGTCGGGACAGCGCACCGCCCAGGTGGCGTAGTTCGACGATCATGTCCGTGCAGTCGGAGTCCGGACCGGCCAGCTCCACCATGGCCCGAACCCCGTCGTCCCCGAGATCGTCGAGCATGATGCAGCGTTGGCGGTAGGGGGTGGGGGCGACCGGGTCGCTGTAAACAGAGGCGATGTCGGTGTAGGACATCTCGCGGACGGTGTCGACGATCGGCTCCATCGCCCGGAACGGCGCCACCAGCCGTTCGCCCTGTTGGGGGGAGCCCAGGTGAACGAACCGCAGGGCGACGGAGAGCCGTCCCCGCAGCGGTTCCGGGATCGGCGGCGCGTCCGGGAGACGGAGCAGGGCCAGGGAGGAGGTCATCTCCTCTGGGCAGTCCGCGGTCCACGCCCGCCAGGCGAGCATGACCTCCGACGCGGATCGACCGGGCAGGATCAGCGCCCCGGCGTACACGTTGGGCACGGGGAAGAGACCGAACTCCATGGCGGTGACCACCCCGAAGTTCCCCTTCCCCCCTCGCAGCGCCCAGAAGAGGTCGGGATGCCGATCCGGCGTCGCGGTGGTCTCCTCCCCCGAGGCGGTGACCAGGTCGATGCTCAGGACGTGATCGGCGGCGTAACCGTGGGTGCGGGACATCAGCCCCAGTCCGCCACCGAGTGTGTAGCCCACGACGCCGACCCCGGGCGAGGACCCGTTGAGCGGGGCCAGTCCGTGCGGGGCCGCCGCGTCGATCACGTCCTGCCAGAGGGCACCCGCCTGGACGAGCGCCGTACGCCTGTCGGGGTCGATCTCCACCCCTCTCATCCGGCGGGTGCTGATCATGAGGGTGTCGATCGCGGGGGCGGCGGCCCCGTGGCCCGTCGCCTGGACCGCCACGTCCATGCCGTGTTCGGCCGCGAACGCGACGGCGGTCCGGACGTCCTGGGCCGAGGCCGCCGCCACGACGAGTGCGGGCCGGTGTTCGAGGGCGGTGTTGTAGACCGCCTTCTCCTCCCGATAGCCGCCCTGGCCCGGCAACAGCACGGACCCCTGGATCCGCTCCGTGAGTGAGGCCGTGCCGGCGGGCGCGACCCGGGGCGCCGTGCCGGAGGAGAGGGAACTGGACATGGTGGGACGTCCTCCTTCGGAAGGGTGTCATCGTGTGCCGACGAGTCTTCCGAGGCGGATGCGCCGATCCCATCCCTCACTTGAGGGGAGACAGGACCTTGGCGCGGAAGCGGGCGTCGGGGAGCGGGGCGACCGCCCCGCTGAGGATGGCGTCCTCGATGTCGCGCAGGGCACGGCTCGGTTCCAGTCCGAGGTCGTCGACCAGACGTCTGCGCGTGCTCTGGAAGAGGCTCAGTGCGTCGACCTGGCGATTGGAGAGGTAGAGGGCGAGCATCAACTGCCCGCACATCCGTTCCCGGAAGGGGTTCTGGGAGACCTCTCGGGTGAGTTCACCGACGACCCGGCTGTGATTTCCCACGAGCAGTTCCAGGTCGAAGTACTCCTCCAGCACGGTGAGCCGGTCCTCCTCGTACCGTGCGGCCGCCGAGCGCACGAGCAGGCTCTCCACGCCCGGGGCGATGGGGCCCTGCCACAGGTCCAGTGCGGCACGCAGGTCGGCGGCCGCGGACTCCGTGTGACCGACGTCCGCGGCACGTCGCCCCTCACGCACCAGACCGGTGAACCGAAACAGGTCGAACGTGCCGTCGGGCACGCGCAGCAGGTAGCCGGAGGGGTGTGTCTCGATACCCGCCCACTCCCCGGACAGGGAGAATCTTCGACGCAATTCCGAAACACATATTCTCACTTGACTCTTGGCCGTCATGGGCGGTGATTCACCCCACATCGCGTCGATGAGGGATTCGATGTCGACGACATTGTTGGCCTCTAGGAGGAGAACCGCCATGAGTGCCTTATGTCGTTTCCCCTTAATGGGCACCTCCTTTCCCTGCATCATCACGGAGAGTGGTCCGAGAAGTCGATAGTACGGAGTCGTGTTCATGACTGGTCCTCTCATGGCGGGACTGGGACGCATCGCTCACGCGCATTGACCCGAAGAACGGGGCTCCCCGTCGTCCGGCCCACCGTTTCCGATGGATCAGCACTTCAGCAGCGGAGGTCGACTCGCCTGGACATGAAGTGCAATGCCCCTCGGACCTGCTCTCCCCGAATCATGGCAACCGACCTCCGTTCGGTTCACCGACCAGAAGCTACCACCCGGGACGGACACAGAAATGAACGGAATAATAATTGTCCGAATCCGGCCACGGCAAGCACCCCGGGAAATATCAGCGACATCTCCGAAGAACCCTGAGGACCATCCTCACCTGCACGTACACGGCCTCTCGATATCCTTTATACGGAATCTCCTGGCAAGTCAATCCCGCAGATGGTGGATTCTGCGTATTACAAGCTCACCGGCGACGATGCGTGTTATCGTCGAAAGCGCCGTCCGGAACGGAAGGATCGAGAAATGCCCGCCCTCACCCCACCGGAGATCCAGCACCGGCACAGCGCCCTGCTCGACCTCATCGGTGCCGCACCCGACGCCCAGGCGCTGTTCGAGACGGTCTCCGCCCGGCTACGAAGACTCGTGCCCTTCGACGCCGCGGTGTGGCGGGCCACCGACCCGGACACCGGACTGGTGACCGCGCCCATCCGGGTCGAAAACCTCCAGGAGGGCCAATGCGGCACCTACTGGCGCCTGGAACTCTTCGAGGAACGGGTCAACCGCTTCACCGACCTGGCGCGCTCCCCCGTCCCCGCCGCGGCCCTGCGTGAGAGCACCGGGGACGCGCCGGAGCACAGTTCCGTGTACCGCCACTTCATGCGACCGCACGGATACGGCGACGAGCTACGAGTGGTCCTGCGCGCCGGCGGACGCCCGCACGGACACATCAGCCTGCTGCGCGAGAGCGGCCGTCCCGCGTTCACACCCGCGGAGACCCTGCTGGCCGCCGGACTGTCGGTGCCGCTGGCCAAGCGCCTGCGCCGTACCCACACCGCCCCCGCCGGGAGCACGGACACCGGCGGGGACACCGGCCCCGGTCTGCTGGTCTTCGATCCCGCGGGCGCCCTGCTCTCCGTCAACGACGAGGCCCGCCACCACCTCGCCACACTGCCCACCGGCCCCTCCACGGACACTTCTTGGGGGCTGCGCCTGCCCGAGTGGATCCACAGCACCGCGGCACACGCCCAAGCGGTCGCCGAGCAGCGCGGCACGGGGAGCACACGAATCCGGACCCGCACGCGTTCGGGCGGCTGGCTGGTGTGCCACGCCTCGTGCCTGCGCTCACCGGAGGGCCGCCGGGGCGGATCGGCCGTGGTCATCGAGAGGGCGAAGGCCTCCGAGATCGCCCCACTGCTGTTGGAGGCCTACGAGCTCTCCCACCGGGAACTGGAGATCACCGGGTTCCTCTCCCGCGGCCTGCCCACGGCGGAGATCGCCACACGGCTCTACCTGTCACCCCACACGGTCCGGGACCACATCAAGGCGGTCCTGGCCAAGACCGGTGCCTCCAGCCGCGGCGAACTCGTCGGGAGACTCTTCGCCGAACACTACGCCCCACTGGCCGAGGAGGGGACCGTGCGCGTCCTCCAGGAGTGACCCTGAGGTCGATATCGGTCGCTAAGGCGTCCGATAGCCGGGATCCCCATGCTGGAGGCCGATCCCGACGACCCCAGTGGAGGGTATGCATGCTGGCGAACGAGCATCCGGTTCTCGACTGCCCACCGGACCGGGTCCCCGAACCCGAGGAGCTGCTCAGAGCGGCATTGCGCTGGCACTTCGACCCCCGTACGGGATCGCCGTTCTGGCTGCGGCGCGCCCGCTCCCTGGACTTCGACCCGGTACGGGACGTGCACACCTTCGACGACCTGCGGTTGTTCCCCAACGTCGTGGACGAACTGCGTGAGACCCGCGTCGAGGACCTGGTCCCGCGGGGCTACGGGGACTCCTCCGGACGAGTACGGGTCTACGAGAGCGGGGGCACCACCGGGGCACCCAAGCGCGTCGTGTTCACTGACGACTGGCTGGAGCGGTCGGTCGCCTGGTCGCTGCGGAACATGAACGAACGCGGACACCCGGAGGGCCTCAACTGGTTGGCCCTGGCACCGGCCGGACCCCACATGTTCGGCGAGATCATCGCCCGGCAGGCCCGGGCCCGAGGCGGTTTGCTGTTCACCGTGGACTTCGATCCACGGTGGGTCAAGAAATGTGTCGCGCAGGGGCGCACGGAGGAGGCCGCCCGCTATACGGAACACCTGCTCGAACAGGCCGGACACATCCTCGCCACCCAGGACGTGGGGGTGCTGGTGGCCACCCCGCCGCTCCTGGAACGCATCGCCCGTGACGCCCGCCTGACCGCGCTGGTGAACAAGAACGTCCGGCTGATCCGATGGAGCGGGGCCCACATGGATCCCGACACCCGTGACCTTCTGCGCGACGAGGTCTTCCCCGAGGTGGAACTCTCCGGGGGCTATGGAAGCACGATGATCCTCGGTGGTGTGGACGAGCGCCCCGGCACCGAAGGGGTGAGCGTCTTCGACCCCTTCTCCCCGTACATGTCCTTCCGGGTCGTCGACCCGGAGACGGGGGCCGAGGTCCCCTATGGCGAACGCGGCCAGGTGGTGATGAACCACGTCAGCAAGACGATGCTGCTGGTGAACAACCTCGAACGCGACACGGCCCTGCGGGTCCGGCCCCGGGAGGGGCAGGTCGGCGACTCACTCGGCGACGTCGAGCCCTTGGCCTCCTTCGATGGCCGGGCCGCGATCGAAGGGGTGTACTGATACCAATGTCCGACACCCTCTACCTGGACGCCCTGGGCCCCTCCGGCCCCTACCGCCCCACCAGGCGCAGTGCCGTCGAGGACGTGACCGGAACCCGGGTCGCCGAACTCGCGCTGGTGTCGGAACTGTTCGCGCACCGCGCCGTGAACGCCCTGCGCGCGGCCGTCCCGCTGCCGTCCGACGAACGGATCGCCGCGCTGGAGCGGGCGGGAAGGGCCTTCGCCTCGACCCCGGTCGGCGGTGTCCCCACGCAGGAATACGAACGCCTCGTCGCCCGTGTCTCGGGAACCCCCCTACCGGCCGTGCGCGCGACCACTCGATCCATCGCGAACGCCGCGCTGGAGGCTCACCGGGCCGCCCACGCGGCCCGCCCCCAAGGAGCGGTGGACGACTGGCGCTCCCCTTCGGCCCGCGCGGGCGGGGCACTGTGGTCCCGGCGCGGCGGCGTGCTGGCCGTTCACGCGCCGGGCAACCACCCGGGCGTGCACGCGCAGTGGTTGGAGGCCCTGGCCCTGGGCTACCGGGTCGCGGTGCGCCCGTCCCGCCGGGAGCCGTTCACCCCGCAACGGCTGGTCCAGGCCCTGCGCACCGCGGGGTTCCCCCAGGACCACGTGGCCCTGCTCCCGTGCGAACACGGGGTCGCCGACACCTTGATCCGCGACGCCGATCTGGCCATGGTCTACGGCGGCGACGACGTCGTGGACCGCCATCGCGCAGACCCCCGCGTGCTGGCCCAAGGGCCTGGTCGCTCCAAGGTCCTCATCACCAAGGACCACTCGGCCGCGACCGTGTTGGACACGGTGGTGGACTCGGTCCTCCACCAGGGCGGAACCGCGTGCGTCAACGCCACCTCCGTGTTCGTCGAGGGCGACCCTCGACCCCTGGCACGGATGATCGCCGCTCGACTGCGCGGGCTCCCGGTACTGCCGCCGGACGCCGAGGACGCGGTCCTGCCGGTCCGGCCGGTGGCCACCGCGCGAGCACTGGCCGGGCATCTGGCGGCCAGGGCCGCCGACGCGGTCTCACATGGGGAGGACGTGGTCGCCGACATCGGCGACGGCAGCGCCTGCCTGCGACCGGCGGTGCACAGCCTGGACGGTGCCGACGCCCCGCAGCACCGGACCGAGCTGCCCTTCCCCTGCGTGTGGGTGGCGCCCTGGTCGCGCTCTGACGGCATGGCCCCGCTCCGCGACACCCTGGCGCTCACCGCCGTGACCGACGACGAACGGCTCATCGACCGATTGATGTCGGAGCCGACCGTCAGGAACGTCTACGTCGGGGCGCATCCGACCCACTGGACGGTGCCGGGCGTCCCGCACGACGGCTACCTGGGCGAGTTCCTGATGCGCAGCAAGGGCCTGCGCCATGCCTGAGCCGATCGCCGGGACACGGCACGGCACCGGGTGGCGCGCGAACACGAAGGGACGAGAATGATCCACACGACCGGCTGGGGGGCGACCGTCCCCGGTGGCCCCCTGGAACCGATGGACGTACCGCGCCGTGACCCCGGCCCGGGGGACGTCGTCATCGACATCCTGTACTGCGGCGTCTGCCACACGGACATCCACCAGGTCGACGACGACTGGGGCAACTCCCACTACCCGATGGTCCCCGGCCACGAGATCGTGGGCCGGGTGCGCGAGGTCCGGTCCGGGTCCGGTGACCTCGCTCCCGGAGACCTGGTCGGCGTCGGATGCATGGTGGGGTCCTGCGGCGACTGCCCCTCCTGTTCCGAGGGGTTGGAGCAGTACTGCGCCCGGGGTCCCGTACTAACCTACAACTCCAAGGATCCGGCCACGGGCCAGATCACCCTGGGCGGTTATTCGGGGACCATCGTGGTCTCGGAGGGCTTCGTCCTCCCCCTCCCGGAGGGCCTCGACCCCGCCGGGACCGCGCCGCTGTTGTGCGCGGGGATCACCGTGTACTCGCCGCTGCGCCGCCATGGGGCCGGCCCGGGCACCCGCGTCGGGGTCATCGGTATCGGCGGTCTGGGGCACCTCGGCCTCCGGATGGCGTCGGCTCTGGGCGCGGAGACGGTGGCGATCACGAGTTCGCCCGACAAACGCGACGATGCCCTCCGGCTCGGCGCGAACGACGTGCTCGTGTCCACCGACCGGGAGGCGATGGAGCGCTGGTCCGGCGGTTTCGACCTGCTGCTGAGCACCATCGGCACGCCCCACGACCTGAACCCCTACCTGGAACTGTTGCGCCGCGACGGCACGTACGCGCTGATGGGCTCGCTCGGCCCGACCCCACCGGTGGTCGGTGTCCTCCTGGCCGGCCGCAGGGCCGCGCTGACCTCCTCGATGTTCGGCGGGATCGCCGAGACCCGGGAGATGCTCGACTTCTGCGCACGACATGGGATCACGGCCGAGGTGGAGACCGTGCCCGTGGAGCGGATCGGCGAGGCCTTCGCGCGGACGGCGGCCAAGAAGGCCCGGTACCGGTTCGTGCTCGACCTGACCTCCGCCCGAGGGAATGCGGGGGCACCATGACCGGGAGGATCTTCGACGCGCACGCGCACCTGGCCCCCGTTCCGGGGGCCACCGAACGGCTGCTGGCCACCATGGACTCCTGCGGGATCGACCGAACCATCGTGGTGGCGGGCGGCGTGGTCGACCCGGACGTGCTGTCCCGCCAGATCGCCCAGGGCGGGCAGAGTCTGAACGACGCCGACAACGAAACCGTGCTGTCCGCCGCGAAGACGGCGCGGGGGCGGCTCATCCCCCTCTTCTTCGCGAACCCGCACGGCGGCCCCGCGCCCTACCGTGAGGCGGCCTCCGGGTTCCGGGGGCTCAAACTCGCGCCGGGCGTACACGGGGTCGCTCTGGACGACCCTCGGACGGAGGCGCTGGTGGAGGTCGCCGCACAGGTCGGACACCACGTCTACCTGCACTGTCTGGGCCGCCCCGGGTTCGGCGTGGCGGACCTGGTCCGGTTGGCCGGGCGATTCCCCGGGACGGTGTTCGTGCTCGGACACGCGGGCGTCGGGGACATGGACCTGCACGGGATCGACCAGATCGCGCCCGATCCCGACATCCTCCTGGAGACCTCCGGCGGCTACACCGCGGTGATCCGAGCGGCGTTGGAGCGTCTGGGTCCCGACCGCGTGCTGTTCGGCAGTGAGTACCCGCTCCAGCACCCCGAAGCCGAACTGGTCAAATACCGGCTCCTGGACCTTCCCGAGGACGTGTCGCGCCGGGTGCTCTGGACCAACGCCCACCGCTTGATCGACGAGGAGACCAAGTGAGGACCGCACTCGCACGCGACCTACCCGTTCTGGGGGACTGGCGCGGCTTCGACGAACTCCACCGGCTCCAGGAGGAACGGGTGGCGTGGACCCTGGAGCGGGCGCTCAGAACGCCTTTCCACCAAGGGCGACTCCGTACCCCGTCCTCGATGACCGGGATCGACGACCTCTCGGACCTACCGGTGACCGGCAAGTCGGACCTGCGCGACGCCTACCCCTTCGGTCTGCTGGCCGTGGAGCGGGAACGGTTGGCCACCTACCACGAGTCCAGCGGCACCTCCGGTGCTCCGACCGCCTCGTACTTCACCGACGGCGATTGGGAGGACGTGGCCGACCGGTTCGCCCGCAGCCGGGTGGGCCTGGGCCCGGCCGACACCGTCATGGTGCGCACGCCCTACGCCATGCTCACCACCGGCCACCAGGCGCACCGGGCGGCCAGGGCACGGGGCGCGACCGTGGTGCCCGCCGACAACCGGACCCTCGTGGTGACCGGTGCCCGGGTCGTCCGCCTACTGCGCGACCTCGACGTCACCGTGGCCTGGAGCCTGCCCACCGAGTGCCTGTTGTGGGGCGCGGCGGCCCGATTCGCCGGGATGGACCCGGGACGGGACTTCCCGTCCCTGCGTTCCCTGCTCGTGGCCGGTGAGTCCTTGACCCCGGCCCGCCGCGCGGCCATCAGTCGTCTGTGGGGTGGGATCCCCGTGATCCAGGACTACGGGTCCACCGAGACCGGTTCGCTGGCGGGAGAGTGCCCCCAAGGGCGGTTGCACCTGTGGGCGGACCGGTTCCTCCCCCAGGTGTACGACCCGGCCACGGGTCGCAGTTCGCGCACCGGCATGGGCCACCTGGTCATCACCACGCTCTACCGCGAGGCGATGCCCCTTGTGCGCTACGACCTGGCGGACCGGGTGCGGATCCGCGAGGAGGCGTGCGAGTGCGGTTGGTGGCTGCCGACCGTCGAGGTGCTGGGCCGGGAGGCCGAGGTGCGCGGCACCGGGGTCGCCCAGGTGTCCCAGTCCCGCTTGGAGGCCGCGGTCTTCTCGCTCCCGGAGCGCTACGGTGTCCTCTTCTGGCGGGCCCGCACCACATCCGACCACCTGGAGGTGGAGGTGGAGGCGGTGCCCGAGCACGCGGACCGGGCGGCCGCCGAATTGGAGGACGCCCTGCGCGCCGCGCTGGGAGTGGAGTGCCGGGTCCGCGGCAGGGCCCAGGGAGAACTCGTGCCGGAGTCCGTCCTGAGCCGCACCGACGATTTCGTCAAGCCGCGAAGCCTGTTCGGCGCCGACGAGGACTGGGACCGGGCCTTCGACTACCACTGACCGTGCGAGGGTTCTCGAAGGAACCCCTCCGTTCCGTGTGGACACCGGTCGGCGCAGGCTCACCCGGCCGCGTGACGGGGCGCTCCGGCGTGGGGTGACTCGATCAGACGGTCGAGCGGTCCGCGTCGTCGGCGCGGGAGGCCTCCGTGTCCGTGTCCGATCCCGCGCCGCCACGACGTTCCAACAGGACGGTGTCGCGCCATCGGCCGTGGAGTCGGGCGATCCGCTCGCGCACGCCCACGGTGCGAAAGCCCGCCTGGTGGTGCAGGGCCAGACTGGCTCGGTTCTCGGGGAAGATCGAGGTCTGGAGTGTCCATAGACCGCCGGTGTCGGCCTCGGTGACCTGGCGGTGGAGCAAGACCTTGCCCACACCGCGTCCACGCGCGTCTTCGGCGACGTACACCGATGCCTCGGCCACCCCGGCGTAGACCGCTCGGCCGGAGGCCGGTGCGGCCGCGGCCCAGCCGACCACCCTTCCATCGGCCTCGGCGACCCAGCGGTGCCCGTCGATCCATTTGTCCCTCAGGGCTTCGGCGTCGGGTACCTCGGTCTCGAAGGTGGCGTGCCCGGTGGCGATGCCCTGGGCGTAGATCTCCCGAACCGTCTCCAGGTCCGTGTCGGTCATGGCACGGCTGGAGACGTCGGCGGGCAGGTCGGTGGGACAGCACGGTCGGGCGTTGAGTACGCCCATCACCACGTCGGCGGCGTGGGGCAGTCCGGTGCAGCAGGCGGGGTTGATGGCGACCCGGGTGGAGGTGCCCACCTTGGTGAGGGTCACGAAGCCCACGTCGGCGAGTTTGCGCAGGTGGTGGGAGACGGTGGGTTGGCGAACGCCCACGAGCCCGGCCAGTTCCCCCACGCTGACCGAGCCGGGGCCGGTGGCGATGGCGTGCAGGAGACGCACTCGCATCGGTTCGGCCAGGCAGGCGAACCAGGCGGCGTAGGTCTCGGCGTCGACCGAGGGAAGCGAACGTTCGGTGTGTTCGAGAGGCACAAGGGTCATGTCCTCATTATCGACGACGATCAATGGTTGTGTCCATCGATGATTATCGATAAAGTCACGGTCCATAGACAAAAATCGATGAAAGAGGTGAGTCATGGCCGACGAACGTCCCGTCGTGGTGATCGGAGCCGGACCCGCAGGACTGGCCGCAGCAGCGGAACTCGTGACCCGCGACCTTCCGGTCCTGATCCTGGAAAGGGGTGACACGGCCGGGGCGGCGGTGTCGGAGTGGGGGCACGTGCGGCTCTTCTCGAAGTGGCGCGACCTGGTCGATCCGGCGGCGGAGAAGCTACTCGCCGTCTCCGGTTGGCGACGCCCGGACGACGACGGGTACCCGACCGGCCGCGAGTGGGTCGAGGACTACCTCGCTCCCCTGGCCGAGGCCCTCGGCGACCGGGTCCGCTTCGGCGCCGAGGTGACCGGGGTGAGCCGTCTCGGTCGGGACCGCGTCGTGGACGCCGGACGCGCCGAGCAGCCCTTCATCGTGCACGTGCGAACCCGTGATGGCCAGGAGCGGCTGTCGGCCCATGCGGTCGTGGACGCCTCCGGCACCTGGCGCACCCCCAACCCGGTGGGCGGTGACGGCCTGCCCGCACTGGGCGAGGCCGCCGCGGCCGAGCGGATCTCCTACCGGATCCCCGACCTTGGTGAGGAGAAGATCCGGATCCGTCATGCCGGACGGACCACCGCCGTGGTCGGGCGCGGGCACTCGGCGCTGACCGCGCTGGTGGCCCTGGCCGCGATGGCCCAGGAGAGCCCGGGGACGAAGGCGGTGTGGGTACTGCGTCGCGGTGAGGTCGGGGACGCCTTCGGCGGGGGCACGGCCGACCGGCTCGTCGAACGAGGTGCCCTGGGCCGGCGAGCCCGCGCCGCCGTCGAGGCGGGACACGTCGAGGTGGTGACCGGTTTCCGTACCGCCCAGGTGCGATCGGTGGAGGACCGCCTGGTCCTGGTGGGCGAGGACGGTCGCGAGCTGGAGCCGGTGGACGAGATCGTGGCGCTGACCGGGTTCCGGCCCGACCTGTCCTTGTTGTCCGAGGTGCGTCTTGGTCTGGACCCCACTCTCCAGGCGCCGGTGGAGCTGGCCCCGCTCATCGACCCCAACCGGCACTCCTGCGGCACCGTCTACCCGCACGGCGCGGCCGAGCTCTCCCACCCCGAGGACGGGTTCTTCCTGGCGGGAATGAAGTCCTACGGGCGCGCCCCGACCTTCCTGGCACTGACCGGGTACGAGCAGGTGCGCAGCATCGCCGCGCACCTGGCCGGGGACCACGAGGGCGCGGCCCGCGTGGAGCTGGTCCTGCCCGAGACCGGGGTCTGTGGCGGGGCCGGGCTGTTCGACGACCCCACCGCCACCAAGGCCGACGCCGACGGCTGCTGTGACCCCGCGCCCGAGGCCGTGCGGGAGCCCGCCGCGGAACAGGGCGGGTGCTGCGGTGACCTGAGCGTGTCCGAACCACCGGTTCTCTCTCGGCACGAGAGTCCCACGGAATCCTCCGAGGAATCAGTCCTGACCGCTGAGAGCGGTTGCTGCTCCGGCCCTGCACAGCAGGTCGGGCCGGGTGAACCGGGCCGGATTTCGTGACCCCGGTGGCCTGAACGAACCAGCGGCCCCTGGGTCGGGACCTCCACCGGTGGTTCACATGAACCGGCCCGGACACGACGACGTCGACACGGTGTCCTTCGGTGGGCATGGTCATCCTTTCCCGGTCGTCCGGGAAGTCCGAAACCAGGAGGGGCAAGGCCGGGGCTCGGGAGCGCAGACCTGCCGATACGAGGCCTGCGTTCCCGAGGACACTCCCCTACCGGCGTTCGGGGGTGAAGCGCTTGCGCCAGGCCAGGGATACGTAGACCAGGGCGATGAGCACCGGGACCTCGATGAGCGGACCGACCACCCCGGCCAGTGCCTGACCGGAGGTGACCCCGAAGGTCGTGATCGCCACCGCGATGGCCAGCTCGAAGTTGTTGCCCGCCGCGGTGAAGGCCAGCGTGGTGGTGCGGTCGTAGTCCATCCCGATCGCCTTGGCGAAGGCGAAGGTGCCGAACCACATCAGGACGAAGTAGGCCAGCAGCGGCACCGCGATGCGGGCCACGTCCAGCGGTTGACCGATGATCCGCTCCCCCTGCAAGGCGAAGAGCAGCACGATGGTGAACAGCAGCCCGTAGAGCGCCCACGGCCCGATCCGGGGCAGGAAGTGGGTTTCGTAGCGCTCGCGTCCCATCTTCCCCTCACCGAGCCGGCGGGTGAGGAACCCCGCGGCGAGAGGAATGCCGAGGAAGATCACCACGTTCAGCGCGATCGACCAGGGGGACACATCCAGCCCGCCGGTGTCCAGGCCCAACCATCCGGGCAGCAGGTCCAGGTAGAACCAGCCCAGCGCACCGAAGAGCAGGACCTGGAAGACTGAGTTCAGGGCCACCAGCACGGCGGCGGCCTCGCGATGCCCGCACGCCAGGTCGTTCCAGATGACGACCATGGCGATACAGCGGGCCAGGCCGACGATGATCAGTCCGGTGCGGTACTCGGGTAGGTCCGCCAGGAAGATCCAGGCCAGCGCGAACATCACCGCCGGGCCGACCACCCAGTTGATCACCAGGGAGGACAGGAGCAGGCGGCGGTCGCGGGTGACGGTGTCCAGGCGGTCGTAGCGGACCTTGGCCAGCACCGGGTACATCATGACCAGCAGTCCCAGGGCGATGGGCAGGGAGATCCCGCCGACCTCCAGCGCGGCCAGGAGTTCGTTCAGACCGGGAACCAGTCGTCCCAGGCCCAGGCCGACGGCCATGGCGAGCAGAATCCACACGGCCAGGAACCGGTCCAGGGTGGACAGCTTCGCCACCGCGGAGGCGCTGATCTCGCGTGTGGTGCTCTCCGAGCGCCCCATCAACAGGCCCGCTTGTTCTGTGCGGCGTCAGTGGAGCGGGCGGTGGCGGCCAACGCGGACAGCCCTTCGGAGAGCGCCTCCAGGGCCTCCGGGCGCAACCGGTAGTAGGTGAACCGGCCGCATGGTTCGGTCTCCACCACCCCGGCCTCGCGCAGCAGGCGCAGATGGTTGGACAGGTTGGTCTGGCGGGCGCCGGTCTCCTCCACCAGGTGGGTGGTGCACAGGGTCTCGTGGGCGAGCAGGGACACGATCCGCATTCTGAGCGGGTCGGCCAGGGCCTTCATTGGATCAGTATCGACTGACGTCAGCATGCGCTGATATTATCTCATCAGCCTCCCCTGATACGTTTCCCGTCGCTCCGAAGTAGAGGAACACCCGCCATGACCGGCACCGGCAAGCCGTCCGTCCTTTTCGTCTGCGTGCACAACGCCGGACGCTCCCAGATGGCCGCCGCCTGGCTACGCCACCTGTCCGAGGGTCGGATCGAGGTCCGCTCGGCCGGCTCGGCCCCCGCCGACACGCTCAACCCCGCGGTCGTCGAGGCCATGGCCGAGGTCGGTATCGACATCACCGACCAGAACCCCAAGGTCCTCACCGTCGACGCGGTCGAGGCCTCCGACGTGTGCGTGACGATGGGCTGCGGCGACACCTGCCCGTTCTTTCCCGGCAAGCGCTACCTCGACTGGGAACTCCCCGACCCCGCGGGACAGGGCGTGGAAGCCGCCCGCCCCATCCGCGATGACATCCGCGAACGCGTCGAAGGACTCATCGACGAACTACTCCCCCGCTGACCATTTCCACCGCGGGCGCGAGGGCCACTTCCAGACGCCCACCCGCCCCGCACCGCCACGGCACGAGACGGGTGGCGATACGAGCAGGCGATCCACCAGGACACACCCACACCTGTCGACTACGTGTGGCTATGGAAGTATCCGCCCTCCTCGTCCGCGTGAAAGTGAGGAGCCATGGGGCCGGGGTCGGTGGGCACGTGGGCCCCGGCGAGATGCCGGCGGCGCAGGGCGCGCACCCACTCTCCCAGCTGCTCGACGGTGTCCTCGTGCTTCCTCGAAAGCGCCAACACCGGGGCGCCCTCCCGGGCACGTGTGGCGTCCTCGATCATCCGCGCGACATCGACGTCGACGTGGTCGGCCAAGTCGATCTTGTTGACGATCAGCAGATCCGCACGTCCGATCCCCGGCCCTCCCTTGCGTGCCACGTCGCCACCACCGGCCACGTCGAGGACAAAGAACTGCGCGTCCACGAGCGATGGTGAGAACGTCGCGGTGAGGTTGTCGCCCCCGGACTCGACCAGAACGATGTCCAGTGGAGCGAAGTCCTGCTCCAGGTCCTCGACGGCGAGCAGGTTCATGGTGACGTCGTCACGAATGGCGGTGTGCGGGCAGGCTCCGGTTTCGACGGCGCGGATCCGCTCGTCCGGCAGCACCCCCTCGGCCTTGAGGAAACGCGCGTCCTCGTCGGTGTAGATGTCGTTGGTGATGACCCCGATGCGCATTTCCTCGGACAGCGTCCGGCACAGCGTGGCGATCACCGAGCTCTTCCCGGTGCCGACCGGCCCGGCCACTCCCAGACGCAGCGACCGGGACCTCGATGCCTCGACGTTCTGCTTCTCATCGGTGGTGTTCTCAATACCCATGGTTCTCCTGTGTGTGGTCGATGCCGGCGTTCAGCTCGGCCGGCCCGGAAAAGCGTCTGCTCTCGCGCGAGCCCTCCCATCAGCTCTGAGCCCATGGTGGCCCCAGAGACTTCAGGGCGTTCACGGTGGAGCGGCCGACGGCGAGATTGTCCTCTCCCACCGAGCTGATCTGGACGGTGTCGGGGGCGATCCCCATGATCACCGTGGAGTCGTCGACGATCTCGGAACGCGCCCCCAGCGCCGCAGAGCCCGCGCCGATGGCGCTGCCCGGGTCCACCACCAGGGTGCTGCCCACACATTTGGCGGAACCGGCCACTGCCGGGGTGTTCCAACCGATGTGCCGCCCACCGAGGCGCAGTTCCTGGTCGTAGAGGACGCCACCTCCGCGGGTTACGCGCACCCGTTGGGCGATAGCACCCGGTCGTTCACCGTGTCGTCCCATGATGAGCTCCTCACGCAGAAGAACACGTGCGCTCCGGGCCAGTCGCACCCGCACCTCCTGCCGGTGATCGCAGCCGCGGGCGGCGATCACCGGTTCGGGAAGCCAGATGAAGCTGGCCCCTTCCCCGACCTGGACGTCGATCGACATCAGCGACCGGTCCCCGGTGGTCCCCGGCAGAGCCAGGGTCGCGGAGATCTCGTTGAGCACCAGCGAGGCACCGTCCCCGATGACGACTTCGAGGTGCAGCCGGTCACCACCCAGCGGGCCCGCCGTGCCCGCGGACAGCGAGACACGGGCGACGCCGGCCTGGTGATGGGCCCATGGCTCGAAGCCCTTGGCGTGGGTGGGCCGCAACACCAGCTGGCCCTCTGAGCGCATCCGGCTCAGTCGATTGGTGCCTCGACCATCGAGCTCACAGGTCAGCGCCGCCGAGGCGGACATCCATGAAGGTGACGACCTCGCCTTCCGCACGCCTTGCGGAGCGACCGGCGTGTCAGGACGCAAAGAGTCTCGCCTCCTGAGTCTCGTGGACTTCGGCCACGTGGTCTGACAACGGAGCACCGAAGGATGGTAGGTCCTCCGGTTCATCCCAGGCCCGCTCGGCGGCGTCTTCGGCGATCTCGTCGAGGACACCGCGCAGATCGGCGATGACCCGATAAGCGTCGAACGGGTCGACGCTCATCAACTTCACCACCGCCGACGCCGGGCCGGACACGGCATCGTGGAGTACACCCCGGGCGGCGTCGATCGGCGCGAGGTCCAACATCGCCGCCCCGGCGCCGAAGGCCACCGGGTGGTTGGTTCTCTGCGGCATCCGCTGCTGCAGCGGATGCGGGTTCACAGCCTTCAGGGCGCGCAGCAACTGGCGACCCAAGGCGTGTGAGACCTTCCGCAGCGCCGGTGAGGGGGTCCGGGCGTCCAGCTCCGCGTCGAGCGACACCAGCCGATTCAGGGCCTGCCGCCGGTCATCGAGGTCGGCCTCGGGCTCCGCGCTCCGACGCAGGGTCGCACAGGCGGCCGCGGCGAAGGCGGCGTTCATCGCCCCTGTCGTCCTCATCCGTCCGGTGAGGAAGTGTCCGAGGTCCGCGGTGTCACGGACCCTACCGGTACGGATGGCCGATTCGAGTCCACCGGAATGGGCGTACCCGCCGGCGGGCAGACGCCCGTCGGTGAGCAACAGCAACCCCGCACCACCATGTGCCATCCCGCGTGGTCTCCGTCATCTCGTCGCAGCCGATATCGATTCAGAACAGGTAATAGCGCTGGCTCATCGGAACCTCGGAGGCGGGCTGATGCTCGATGAGCTCACCGTCGACGGTCACCCCATAGGTGTCCGGGTTCACCGAGATCTCCGGCAACGCGGCGTTCTCCGGCATGTCCGCCTTCGTGCGACCACGGACGGACTCCACGGCGACCATCCCACGAACGACGTCGAGTTTCTCCGGCAAACCCGCGTCCAGGGCGGCCTGGGACACGAACGCCACGGACGTCGACGCCGCGGCGCGGGTGTGATCGTTGAAACCAGGGCGCGGCATGACCGGTTGCGGGGTGGGGATGGAGCCGTTGGGATCGCCCAACGCGGCCGAGGCGGCCATACCGCCCTTGATGACCGTGTGCGGACGTACGCCGAACATCGCCGGTTGCCACAGCACCACGTCGGCCATCTTGCCGATCTCGACGGACCCGATGTGCGGTTCCAGGCCGTGGGCCACCGCCGGACAGATCGTGTACTTGGCGACGTACCGGCGGGCCCGGTGGTTGTCCGCGTGGGCGTCCCCGGGCAGGGACCCGCGCAGCTCCTTCATGCGGTGGGCGGTTTGCCAGGTGCGGGAGATGACCTCCCCGATGCGGCCCATCGCGTTGGCGTCGGATGAGACGATCGACAACGCGCCGATGTCCTGCAGGAAGTCCTCGGCCGCGATGGTTCCGGCACGCACGCGGGACTCCGCGAAAGCCAGGTCGTTGGGCACCTGCGGGTTCAGATGATGGGCCACCATGACCATGTCCAGGTGCTCGTCGACCGTATTGACCGTGAAGGGCCGTGTCGGGTTGGTCGATGCGGGCAGCACGTTGGAGTAGCCCGCGATCCGGATGATGTCCGGAGCGTGGCCGCCGCCGGCGCCCTCGGTGTGGTACGAGTGGAACGTTCGACCATCGACCGCGCGCATCAGGTCCTCGACGAACCCGGCCTCGTTGAGAGTGTCGGAGTGGACGGCGACCTGTACCCCGGAGTCGTCCGCGGCGCGCAGAGCGGCGTCGATGACCGCCGGGGTGGCGCCCCAGTCCTCGTGGACCTTCAGCCCACCCGCGCCGGCACGGATCTGCTCCCAAAGCGCCTCTTGGGAGACGGTGTTCCCGCGGGCGAGCATCAGGTAGTTCACCGGCCACGGGTCCATCGCCTCGAACATGCGGTGCAGCCACCACTCGCCCGGCGTCGCCAAGGTCGCCTTGGACCCTTCGAAGGGACCTGTACCGCCACCGACCACCGTGGTGGTTCCGGTCTGGATCGCCACACGAAACATGTCGGGGCCCACGTAATGTACGTGTGTGTCGATGGCACCGGCGGTCATGATCATGCCGTTGCCGGACATGATCTCGGTGGAGGGACCGATCACCAGGTCGGGGTCGACGCCGTCCATGGTGTCCGGGTTGCCGGCCTTGCCGATTCCACAGATGCGGCCGTCTCGGACGCCGACATCGGCCTTGACCACACCCCAATGGTCCAGGATCACCGCACCGGTGATGACCAGGTCCGGGGTGCCCTCGGCGCGTGTCACGGTGGACTGCCCCATCGATTCGCGAATCGATTTCCCGCCACCGAAGACGACCTCGTCTCCGCCTGCGCAACGGTCCTCCTCGATCTCGATCAGCAGGTTGGTGTCGGCCAGGCGTATACGATCGCCGGTGGTCGGACCGTAGGACGACACGTACTCGGCACGTGGGATCTCAGCCATCCAGCGCTCCTCCGCACAGACCGCGCAGGCCCGGAACGATTCGTCGTCCCCTGATCGCGACCAACTCCACTTCGACGACGGCCCCCGGCTCGAAACGCACCGCGCCGCCGGAGAGCACGTTCAGTCTGCGCCCCCAGGCGGCGTCACGGTCGAAGTCGAGGGCGGCGTTGACTTCGGCGAAGTGGTAGTGGCTCCCGACTTGAATCGGGCGGTCGGCGGTGTTCAGGACTCGAACTTCGGTGACGTCCAGACCCTGGTTGATGCTCACCGGGTCATCACCGAGCAGCAACTCGCCCGGGATGATGCCGGGCTCACCCGCGTCGACGTGGGTGTCCTCGCGCAACGGAGACTGGCGCATGCCCGTACCAGGGCGGCGTGGCTCCGAGGGACCGGAATACCCTGATGAATGGGCACGGTCGGCGTCCGAGTCGAAACTCCCACGCTCTGGCGCACCCTCTTGGGGGTAGTCACGGCCCGGCGCGTCGGAGGGGTGCTCCCACTTCTGATGATCGTCGCTCATGGGATCGGCCCCGTCACGGTCACGAGCTTCGTACCATCGGGGAAAGTGGCCTCTACCTGCACCTGGGCCAGCATCTCCGGCACTCCGGCCATCACATCGTCACGGGCCAGCACCGTGCGGCCGTATTCCATCAGGTCTGCCACCGAGCGACCATCGCGGGCACCCTCGTACAGCGCCGAGGAGATGACGGCCGTAGCCTCGGGCAGATTCAGCCGCAGTCCCCTCCCCCGTCGTTCCCACGCCAATCTGCCGGCGGTGTAGATCATGAGCTTTTCCTGCTCATGGAGGGCAATAAGCACGACTTCCTCCTCGTCGAGGCGCGGCACGAAACCGAGTCAGGTCGTCCAGGAAACCGCCCGAATCGGGTTCCGGAACCCCAGAGGTGAACCATCCATATCGGCCATTGTTCAGAGTTCACCTTCGATTCTTCGACCGTAGAGCACTTACCCGATAACCCGACGAAGACACGCCCGCCGAACTCCGACATCACCCTCGCAGAAACCACTCTAAGCGTGCGGATTCCGACTTTTAAGCATTGGTCGGGTTCTCACCAGAACCACTACCTCAAGCCAAAATAGATGGAAAGGACATCATCTGAATCGGTTGATGAGCGATTCCGTTCTCACGCGGCAATCGGCTACACCTGTCACATCCAACCGAAACACCCAATGGAGAAAGTGGAAACCATCGGCGAGCGCAGCCCGGTCAGTGACGTCGACACGGTTTCCGGGCGCCGGCACCGATGGCCGTCGTGTGCTCCGACCCGAGCAGGTCGGTACGCGGAGATCTCCCGCAGCGGGTAGGGGTCATACTTCATCCGCCGGCCCCTGGTAACGGTGGAAGAGCAACTGGGGAACCTCGTCGTACGCCGTTGCCCGCTCCGTCGCCACCCCGTAGACGCGCTCGATCGTCTCCGACCGTAGAACCTGCGGAACGTCGCCGCTCGCGCGCACCCTGCCTCGGTCCAACAGCATCAAACGGTCGCAGTACCGGGCCGCGAGATTGAGATCGTGCAGGACCACCACCGCGGTCATCTCCAAACCCCGAACCAGGTCGAGGACCTGATGCTGATAGCCGATGTCAAGGTGATTGGTGGGTTCGTCCAGCAGCAGGCAGTCGGCCTCCTGCACCAGGGCACGGGCGATCAGCACCCGCTGCTTCTCCCCACCGGACAGCTCGGATATGTCACGGTGCGCCAGGTCCAGAGCCCCGACCTTCTCCAGCGCGGCGGCGGCGAGCTCATCGTCTCGGGGACCGCGGCGGGAGAACATACCCAGATGCGGTGTACGGCCGAGGATCACCATGTCGGCGGCGGAGAGCATCAGCTCGCTCCGCGGTTCCTGAATCACCACGGCGATGCGCTGCGCGATCTGTCGGGGACTCAACCGCGTCAGCGGCCGACCGTCGAACGTGACGGTCCCCTCCCGCGGGCGCAGAGCACCGAAAAGGATCCGCAGCAGTGTGGTCTTGCCACTGCCGTTCGGCCCGATCAATCCGAGAACCTCGCCGCGGCACACCTGGAGGTCCACCCCTGTCAGGACGGGCGTCCTACCGTAGGAATGCCCGATTCCGCTCGCCGAGAGTACGGGGCGGGAACTGCTCTGTGCCGCGACAGGGTGGGAAAACATCCGTGTCATCGCGATTCAGCCCCGCGCGTTGAAGTGTTCGGCGATGCTCTCCAGCCCGTCGACCGCCAAAGGCGAGGCCGGCTCGGTGAAGTTGAACAACTGATAATAAACGTCGCCCTCCGAAACCGCTGAAACAACCCCAAGGCCGGAGCGCCGCGAGAGCGCGTCCTCGGCGTCCTGTTCCGCGCCCTGGTAGAGGACGATGAGGACGTCCGGATCGCGGGTGATGAGTTCCTCGGTCTGGACTTCGAAAACACGTTCATCGATGTCGGCGAAGACGTTCTCGAAGCCCGCGGCCGCCAACTGTGGGTGGGCCATCGATGCGGTGCCATAGGTGTACAGCGGCCCTCCGCCGGCAGAGGGGTAGAGCACCGCGGCGCTGCGGTCCTCATCGCGGGTCCGCCCCTCGACCGCGGCGACACGGTCGGACAGCTCGGCGTTGAGCGTCTCGGCCTCTTGGGCGCGGTCGAATATCCGTCCGTAACGGTCGATCTCTGCGTAGAGATCGTCAAAGGATGTCTCCCCCCTGCTTCCCTCGCAGTAGAGCTCCTGGGTCAGGACCATGGCGCCGGCATCGGCCAGGCCCGCACGGGTGACCCCATCAGGCAGCCCCAGAACCAGGTCCGGGCTTTGGGCGACGACCACCTCCTCGGAGATCATCAGGTGACCGGATGCGTCCATGTCCTCGGAGAACGCCTCTACGTCTTGGACCTTCCGTGCCAGTTCGTCGTCGTAGTACTCCAGCGGGAAGTGCCCGGCACGGGACCGCACACGGTCGAAGACTCCGATGCCATCGAGGATCGTCACCGGCGCGGACTCCAGCAGGGTCACCCGCTCCGGCGGGGCCTCGAACGTGATCTCGTGACCGCAGTTCTCCATGGTGAGCGGATAGCCCTCCGGCGATCCGGCCCCGCCTTCACACTCGACGGTCGCGCCGTCTCCACAGGAGGTCATCACCAGGGCGGCGACAACGGAGAGACACGTCAGGCGGGCCCCAGCCGTAACGGCGGTTCTGAATCTCATGGTCTGCCTCTCTCAGCGGGAGCCACCTCAGATGCCAGAACGTGCAAGCGGCTTCCAGGTGTTCTTGGCGTACATCCGTCGGATCAAGAGCAACAGGAACGGGGCGCCGACCAGTGCGGTGATGATTCCGATCGGCAGTTCGCGCGGTTGCATGAGTACTCGGGCGAGAGCATCGGCCCAGATCAACAATCCGCTGCCCAACAGCGCCGCGACCGGCAACATTCTGGCGTGGACGGCGCCCACCAGACGGCGGGCCAGGTGTGGCAGGACAAGCCCGACGAAACCGATGACTCCGGCTCCGGCAACGGCGGCTCCCGTGCAGACCGAGACCGCTGTCAGCAGTTTGAGTCGGGTCGCGGCGGGGTCAACACCCAGGGCTCGGGCCGTCTCGTCACCGACCGCCAGTGCGTCCAGGGGGCGTGAGAGCAGCATCAGCACAACGGCTCCCCCTGCCACGACAGCGACGATGGTGACCAATGATCCGTCCCAACGCGCCGGCGACAGTGACCCGAGCAGCCAGAACATGACGGTGCGGGAGCCCTCTGCGTCGTCGGAGGAGAAGACCAGGAAGCTCGTGACCGCGGAGAGCGCGTAACCCACGGCGATACCGCCGAGGAGCAGACGGATGGAGGTCGCCTGCCCCCCGGCGTGCCCGAGCCAGAAGACCAGAAGGGAGGCGCCCATGGCGCCCAAGAAAGCGCTGACCGGCAGTGAGTACTGTCCCATGCTCGCACCGAAACCGAAGAGGATCGCCGCGGCGGCACCCGTGGACGCACCCGAGGAGATACCGAGGACGTAGGGGTCGGCCAACACGTTGCGGATCATGCCCTGCAGCACCGCACCGCTCATCGCCAGCGCGGCCCCCACCGCAAGGCCCAGGACCACGCGGGGCAGACGAATGTTGATGACGATGAAGGCTTCTGCCGGGGTCGCTCCGGAATCATCGATCAGCCCGATCTCCTCGGCCGCGACCGCCGCCGTCGTCTGGGGCGGCAGCGAAACCGGACCGATACCGACGCACAACACCGCACTGATCCCTACCAAGAGGAGGAGGCCGACGGTCCAAAGCCGAGCACGTCGTCGTACTGCGGCAGTGAGCTGTTCAGGTGCTTGAGTCGCCACTCGCCACATTGTTGCATATACGAGTGGTCTTCAGCAGATCCGAAGCCCTTCTATTTCCGGTTGAAGGAAATACTATTTATTGGCACTTCAGAATCTTTCCGCCGGCTGCGACCGCAACGAACGCCCCGAGGTCTACATGAGGACCCTTTTCATCCTGTTTCCTCCTGAAGATGCAGGGCGCAACCCCGCACCGGCCATCGGCACCCACTCGTGACAGCGAGAAGCCCCTGTCAGAAGAGGTTTCGACCAAAAAACAACCACACATCAGAGGCTCCGACGCAGTTCCACACCGCCGCGCCGCCCTAGTCATCTCCTACGTTGAACCTGGCGGTCCGCGCCATCTGCACTCATCGCAAGAACACCGGATCCCGAAGGCGCGGGCCCACCCCCTCGGGATCAGCCACGAACCCGGCCTCGCGGGGACTTGAGAGAACCTGCCGCCATGAACCCTCCGATGCCGAATGGACCCTACCCGACCACGCTCCCGTCCACCCACTTCGCGAGGACCTCGCGGACGGCCGAATTCAAAGACGCAAGAAAGTCCTGCTCTCCAGAACATCAAGCATGATCATGACATCGATCCCGAGAAAGAAATGCAAGACAATTCAATCTTCGGACCACGATCCGAAGAGTTGACAGTGGCGTGCGCCACAGTTATCCTACATCAAATATGTCGGAATTTGCATTGTTGGGGCAGCGCCGATCCAGGCACGGGCTCAAGACGGGCCCTACGGTTCGAGCCGTACTTCGCGACCCGACCGGCCTGCGCACCTCTCCTGACACGGTCGGCCACGAGAACGACTCGTGGGAAGGAGCGGCGATCGGTTGGCAGGGCGGCGAACCCTGACCGAGAGCGCTCCGGGGGCATCGAATCGAAATTGCCAGGAACGGTGACCGACACTTTCCGACAACGACATGCGCACAGAGATACACGCGTGTCATTCTGCGGCACCCTCGCCAGTAGGGTGTCCTACTTCTGCCGGCATTCGACAGAGCCACCCCTGCCCTTTCAATCTCCCTGATCAACCTTCCTAACGCGCACTCGCGTCTTCGCGGACCCGACCTGCGCCTCTGCCTGAATATTCACGAGGAGGCCGTGTTTGTAATGCCCGAGAACTCGAACCCGGGAAGAGACGAACCAAGCCGCCGCCGAAAAGGTCGCAAGGACGCCAAGGAAAACGATGAATCCTTGAGCCCGCAGAATCGGACTGGCACCACGGCGTTCGGTAGCCTGGACTACAAGCATCCCGGGTATCCCCACGACACGCACCCGGTCCTGGTTCCAGGCATCGCCATCGACGAGCAGCGTCGCCGATACCGAGTCGACTGGCTCGTGTTCGCGATCGCCGGCTCACTGACGGTCGCTTTCGTCATCTGGGGCGTCTTGTCACCGGAAAGCGTCGCCGGGGTCGCTGAAACGGCCTTCTATTGGTCGACCGACAACCTCGGGTGGATGTTCAATGTCGTGGCCATCGTCGTGCTCGTCTCCCTCTTGGGCATAGCGCTCTCGCCCTACGGGAACATTCCGCTCGGCAAGGACGGCGAGAGGCCCGAGTTCAGTACGTTCTCCTGGACTGCGATGCTGTTCGCCGCCGGACTGGGTGTGGCGGTCCTCTTCTGGGGTCCTTCAGAGCCCCTCGGCTACTTCATCTCGCCGCCTCCACTGACCAGCGAGGCCGAGTCGGTAGAGGCGGTGCACACCGCCCTTGCCCAGATGTACTATCACTGGGGCTTTCACGCGTGGGCCATCTACGCGCTGGTCGGCGGCTCTGTCGCCTACGCGGCATATCGCCGTGGTCGCTCCCTGCTCATGTCCTCGATCTTCCGCGCATTGTTCGGGCAGCGGCTCACGGAGGGCTTTGCCGGAAAACTCGTCGACATCTTCGCGATCATCGCAACACTCTTCGGCACCGCCGCCGCTCTCGGTATCGCGGCCATGCAGATCGGCTCCGGTGTCAGTGTCATCTCGGGTGCCGGGGAGCTCACGAACGACACTCTGGTCGTCATCATCGCGATTTTGACCATCGGCTTTATCATTTCGGCCGTCTCGGGGGTCTCCCGGGGCATCCGCTACCTGTCGAACATCAACATCGTACTCACGATCGGCATGATCGTGATCGTGCTCTTCCTCGGCCCCACGCTGTTCCTCATGAACCTGCTTCCCTCGGCGATCATGGAGTATCTCGGCTCCATGTTCGACATGATGGGTCGCTCACTCTCGTGGGGTGCGGATACACAGGAATTCCAATCGTTGTGGACCGTCTACTATTGGGCGTGGTGGATCTCCTGGTCGCCCTTCGTGGGCATCTTCATCGCACGTATTTCCCGCGGTCGCAGCATCCGTCAGTTCGTCCTCGGCACGATCCTCATTCCGTCTTCGCTGCTCTTCATCGCATACGGGGTGATGGGCGGAACCTCCATCTGGATGTACCGGGACGGCGCGGACGGGTTCACCGATGACATGCCCGCACCCGAGGTGCTCTTCACCCTCATCGAAAATCTGCCGTATGTCGAATGGCTGCCCTATGTCGTGATCCTGGTGCTCGCGATCTTCTTCATCACCGCCGCCGATTCCGCTTCGGTCGTGATGGGGATGCTCACCACACAGGGAGATCAAAAGCCCCGCCGTTGGGTGGTCGTCTTCTGGGGCCTTGTCATGTCGGGAATCGCGATCGTGATGCTCCTTCTCGGTGACGCACTGGCACTGGAAGGGTTGCAGCAGCTCGTGATCGTCACAGCGGTGCCGTTCGCGCTCGTGCTGCTCGTCGCCATCATCGCGTGGTTCAAGGAATTGCGTACCGATCCGCTCACGCTACGCATGCGCTATGTCGAGACCGCGGTGAACAACGCCGTGACCGAGGGAGTGGATCGGTACGGCGACGACTTCTCATTGAAGGTCGTGGAATCCCCGCCCGGGGGTGGGGCGGGCGCCGACATCGACTCCACCGACGAGAGTTACACCGAGTGGTACCAGCGCACCAATGAGGAGGGCGAACCGGTCGGCTACGACTTCGGGACCGGGGAGTGGGCCGACGGCTATGAGGACCGCTGACTCCATCACCCTGGGCCCCCGCCCATCAGCCGACGTCGAGGGCCAGGCGAAGACCCGCGTGGCCGAGGGTCGTGTCCGCGGTCGCCGCGATGCGCGCGGAGGTGCGGTATCGACGGCAGTACGACGCGTGGCACATGTACGATCCGCCTCGCAGCACAGGTCGTCCATCGGTATCGCCGAAGACGCTCTCGGTCCACTCCCAGACATTGCCCGTGGTGTTGTGCAACCCGTAGGCGTTGGGTGCGAACGACACGGCGGGCACGGTGCCCACCACACCGGTCGGCCCATCCGGGAAATCACCGGGGAAGGTGTTCATGCGGGGCACTCCCTCCGGTTCTCGTACGGCGCCCCAGGGGAAGGGTCGCTGTTCGAGCCCGCCGCGCGAAGCGAACTCCCACTCGGTCTCCGTCGGAAGCCGGGCACCGACCCACTGGGCGTAGGCCATCGCGTCCCGCTGCGAGACGTGGGTGACCGGGTGTGCGCCGCGGGACTCCACCGAGGACCCGGGTCCTTCGGGCCGGTGCCAGCAGGCACCCTCGACCCGACGCCACCATGGCGCCTGCGCGACCGCCGGGGCACCGCTGCGCAGCCTCTCGGGCAGCAGCCCCTGGAACACGAGGGAGTCTCCCAACCTCTCGGCTTCACTGCGGTACCCGGTGTCGAGCACGAAGGCGGCGAACTCGGCCACCGTCACCGTCGTCGGGGCGATGGCGAACGGCCCCACCCGCTCCTGGCGAACGGGTCCCTCCCCGTCTTCGGGGTAGGCGAACCGATCCGTGCTGCCCATGAGGAACGTGCCTCCGGCGAGGCCGACCATCCGCAGATCGTCGCTCGCGGTGGCGGCGAGGCGCTCCAGCATCCTGCCGTCGGCGCCCGTCAAGCCCCCCGGCCGTCGGCCGGTCGTGTCGCGTTCGGGACCACAGCAACTCATTCGGACCCCCTTGTTCCGTCTCGTTGGAAGGAAGACTCATGACTCGGAATAGACCGAACATCATCGTGATCCAAGCCGATCAGATGGCGGCTCAGGCTCTCGGGGCCTATGGTGACCAGTCCGCGAGGACCCCGAACATCGACGCCCTCGCCGACGAGGGGGCGGTGTTCGATCGTGCGTACTGCAACACTCCGCTGTGCGCCCCCTCGCGTGCGTCGATGATGACCGGCCGCATGCCCTCGGCGATCGGCTGCTATGACAACGGAGCCGATTTCGCGGCCTCCGAACCGACCTTCGCTCACCGGTTGCGGGCGATCGGGTACCACACCGCGCTGATCGGCAGGATGCACTTCATCGGACCGGACCAGCGGCACGGTTTCGAGGAGAGGCTGACCACCGACGTCTACCCGGCCGACCTCGACATGGTGCCCGATTGGGATCGCCGACCGGAGAACCGGCTTCAGTGGTATCACGACGCCGAAGCGGTGTTCGGCGCCGGAGTCTCGAAGGCGACGGTGCAGCAGGACTTCGACGACGAGGTCGGTTTCCGTACCCTGCGGCACCTCAACGACAGGGTCCGTGTCAACCAGGCCGCGGGAGAGAACCTGCCCTTCCTGATGGTCACCTCGTTCATTCATCCGCATGATCCGTACGAGCCGCCACGCGAGCACTGGGACCGGTTCGCCGACGTCGAGATCCCCGATCCGGCCCATCCCGAGGTTCCCGACCCCGAGCAGGATCCGCACAGTCATCGACTGCGGGCGATGAGCGGGTTCGACGTACGGGAGCCCGGTATCGAAGAGGTACGCAGGGCCCGCCGCGCGTACTACGCCGCGGTGAACTACATCGATGACCACGTCGGCCGCGTTCGCGAACGCGTCGAGGAGCTCGGGCTGGCCGACGAGACCGTCATCATCGTCACGAGCGACCACGGTGACATGCTGGGCGAGAAGGGCCTCTGGTACAAGATGTCACCGTACGAGCAGTCCTCGCGGGTACCGATGATCGTGCACGGACCTGAGCACCTGGTGCCCAGGGGACGCTTCGCCAACACGGTCTGCCTGCTCGATCTGATGCCGACCCTGCTGGAGCTCTCAGGTGCCCCCGCGGTGAGCGGGCAGGACGGGCGGTCGCTGTTGGAGACAGCGCGTCAAGAGCGCGCGGGCGAAGCAAGCCCCGAGGATCGCGACATCGTGATCGAGTACCTCGCGGAGGGCACGTTGCGACCCCAGTTGACGTTGGTGCGAGGGCACCTGAAATACGTGCTGTGCCCTGGCGATCCGGAGCAGTTCTTCGATCTCTCGGTGGATCCGGACGAACTACGCAATCGCGCGGCGGCGCCCGAATGCGCGGAGATCGTTCGGGAGATGCGGACGGCGCTCCAGGCGCGATACGACATCCCTCGCCTGGAATCCGACGTGCTCGCGAGCCAGGCGAGTCGCCGTCTCGTCGCCGAGGCGCTGCGGAAGGGGCGGGTGCGCCGTTGGGACTTCGAACCCGAGCCCGAGCAGCGCTACGTGCGTGGCGACTTCTGGGGGGCACTCGGCTACGGGAAGGTCTCCGACCCTTCGAGATGAGTCCGGTACGGGTCGGGCTCACCGTCTCGTTGTGAGCCCGCCCCGGCGCCGTATGCCAAGGAGCGCGGATGGTGCACACCATCGACCACATCCGGCCGTTGCGGCGGGGCGCCACGAGGAACGATCCGTCCGCCTCATTGCGGTGGTCCCGGGTTCCGCCTCCAAGGAGAACCGGTCGACCCATTCCACACACCCGAACGGTTACCGATAGGTTTGACGAGCAAAGCGTCAGACTCATCGCGCAGAATGCGAATAATGGCGGATCGAATTCAGGAACGCGGTGGCTTCCAGGTCCTGATGTGCGATTCGGGCGGACCCGAGGTGGTCACCACGGAGGATGCGTATGACCTCATCGGCGCGGTTTTCCTCGGCTCCGAAGTCGTATCCGTGCCCGCAGAGCGGTTGGAGGAGCGGTTCTTCTCGCGCGGCCGGCGGAGCCCGGCCCCGCCCGAACACGGAAACAATTCCCATGAGTCTTGAACGAACGTCGGCCACCACGAGCTCCGTAGCGCTCATCGGTTTGCCCAGCGGCCAGATCAGACTGCGCGACGAAGGCACCATGACGGGCTGGAGCGTCGATGTGGCCGCGTTCCGTCTGGCGCCGCACCCGGTCACCCGCGAGCTGTACGGGGCCGTGCGGGGCGAGGCACCGGAGATCGACGCGAAACGGCGCAAGCCGGTGACCGAGGTCTCCTGGATCGACGCCGTGCGCTTTTGCAACCTGCTCTCGCTGTCGGAAGGGCTCGAACCCTGCTACACGGAGATCGACGAACCGAACGCGGAGGACGTGGGTTGCGACCGGGAGGCGGACGGCTACCGTCTCCCGTCCGAGGCGGAGTGGGAGTACGCCTGCCGGGCGGGGACCCCCGGGGTGCGGTATGGCGAGCTGGACGACATCGCCTGGCACCGCGGGAATTCCAAGGACGAGGTGCACGACGTCGCCACACGGACCCCGAACGCCTGGGGACTCCACGACATGATCGGCAACGTATGGGAGTGGTGCTGGGACACCTATAACCCTGCGGTCTACGGTCCATATCGGGTTTTCCGCGGTGGAGGCGCCCACGACCTGCCCCGAGCGTGCAGGGCGTCCTGCCGACGCAAAAGCCATCCGACCTTTCGCATCGACGACCTGGGTTTCCGACTCGCCCGGTCGGCGCGATAGCACGATGAGGTGATCCCCGCGACTTTGAATTGAAAGCCGTGAACCGGACCGCGTGGAAGATATGACCGTTCAGCGAACATAGACGTGGAGCCCCGGGTAGAAGACGAGGCGTCGAATCTTGCCGGACTACCGTGAAAGACTCCACGTGGTCACCCATCGTGCCGTCCTCGACGTCCCCAGGGAAGTCGTCCTCTTCCTCTCCCGCCTTGTGGCCACCGAACACAAGCCGCGCGGCACCCGCGAGGGGACCCGTGCCCCGTCCTGCCACCACCAGGCGTTCATGGCGCTGCGCCACCTCCGTGAGGGGACCGACCGCTCGCGATCACGGCATCGGCCGATCCACCGGCTATCGCCACATCGACGAAGCCACCGCCGTCCTTGCCGATCAGGCCCCGGACCTGCACCATGTCACGAGGCGGGCGTGCCAGGGCCCACTGTCGACCCTGGACAACCGCACCCTCAACAAGCTCCAGTGGGGTGTGCGTCGTCTGAGCGAGCACGGATTCGCGCTGGTCACCCAGCGATGGCGGCTGCTCCAGCCCATCACCGCCGGCCCCGGCAAGATCGGGGATGTCGCCGGAGCCGCCCTTGTACTTACTCATTTCGAGCATGGGAGCCCGACCTGAAAATCGTTGGGATCACCTCGGCGGCGACGGAATATCCGCTATCGATCTCGTCATAGCGTTCCACGGTGAATCGCTTTTCGCTGATGAACGATACCCGATCCATCCACTGGACATTCCCGTGACAGATGTCCACCGATTCGATCAGGGGCACCCGTTCCCGGCCTGCACGAGCGCTCTCTGACCTGCCCCCGGATAAGTTCGACGACCTTGATCAGCATGACTTCTCTGTTAACCTGACGCGGCGTTCCGGTGCCTCTGTTCGGGATCGACCCGAAACACCTGTTCGCCAGGAAGATCGGTGTTGAATCCATGCCCGGCTCCCCGAGCAAGGTGTCGACGGCGCCACTCGGTGGAAGTTTCTGGGCCTTCTGGGCCGCGTCGCTGACCTCCAATCTCAGCGACGGCGTGGCGATGGTCGCGATACCGTGGCTCGCGTCTTCATTGGCTCCAGATAATGCCGCTCTCGTGGCATTAGTGGCTACTTTCGGGCGACTGCCCTGGCTGTTTCTGGCGCTTCCCGCCGGGGTCCTGGTGGACCGAGTACCCAGGTTCACGCTGATGGTCGCCGCTAATTCCCTGCGCATGCTGCTCTGGGTACTTCTCGCCGTCGTGGTGTTCTTCGGCTGGGTGTCCGTCCCCCTCCTGGCGGTGTTCGCACTGGCCTTTGGTGCACTCGAAGTCTGTTACGACACGGCGGCCGAGACCACGGTGGCCTCCTTGGTGGCCAAGGAGCGGCTGGAACGTGCGAACGGAAACCTCCGATCCGGGGCCCTGGTGGCGCAGGAGTTCGGTGGCCGTCCTCTGGGCGGTTTCGTGCTGACGCTCGGGTTGTTCGTCCCGTTCCTGTGCAACATCGGTGCGCTGGCGGTGTCGGTCGTGGCTTTGTTGCGAGTGCGCGCCACCGCTCCTCCGGCCGGCGCCTCCCTCACCGCGCTCCCCGGCCCACGAGGGCTCCGTAGTGCGGGGTCGGACCTGGTCGAGGGTGTGCGGGCTCTGTGGAATCAGCCGCTTCTGCGAGCCGTGGCGGTTGTGGCGGTGTTCGTCAACACCGCCTTCGCGACCATGCTCTCCACACAGGTCCTGTTCGTCCGCGACACCCTGGGCCTCGGTTCGGCCGGCTTCGGGCTGCTCATGGCCTTCGCGGCGATCGGGGGGATCGTCGGCGGCCAGATCGTTTCGTGGCTGCGCTCGGTTCTCCCATACGGCACCCTGCCGGTGGTGTGCCTGACCGGAAGCGGACTCCTGTACCTGGCCGTGGCGCTGTTTCCGGTCACGCCGGTGGTGGCCGGGGTGTACTTCCTCGCGGGCGGTCTGGTGTTGGGATACGGGGTCTCCATGACCTCCATTCGCCAGAGGATCACGCCGGATCACCTGCTGGGCCGGGTGAACGCCGCGATGCGCACCGTCACCTGGGGCATGAGCGCTGTGGGCATGGCGCTCGGCGGCGTGATCGTGTCCTTCCTGTCCCCGCACATGAGCCAGGCGGACGCGCTTCGCGCCCCCTATGCCTTGGTGAGCGTGGTCACTCTGACCGTCGTGGTGTTCTTCGGCCGAAAGCTCACCCATCTCGTGCGCGAGAACGACGTCTGATCCGCTTCCCGCAACACCAACGAGGCCGTGCGTTCCGCCGCGCTCTTGGGCATCACCTCCACCGACCCCCGCTCCGGATCGACGTCCTCCCACCTATCCGCCACACCATCGGAGTCGTTTCCCTGAACGGGCCGGTTCCCGAGGAATGTGGCCAACCGACCACCACGCCGACGAAACCGCCCCGGACACCGTTCCGCACTCGCCCCCGTCCGCCGATGTGCCGGGCCTTCTGGTCTCCCAGGCGCGATCCGGGCACGCCGAGGCCTTGGAGTCCCTGTTCACGCTGACCCGAACGGACGTCACCCGCTTCATCGCGGGGCGGGTCACCTCCGAATGGGTCGAGGACCTCACCCAGGAGACGTTCTCCAGGGCACTGCGGGGGTTGCCGCGCTTCGCCGGGCGCTCCTCGGTGCGCTCCTGGCTGTTCTCCGTGGCCCGCTACACCGTGGCCGACCGCTACCGCCTCCAGGCACGCACCCCCGGGCGGAGTCCTTCCCTCCTCTGGAGGACCCGCGCTCCCTCGCGGAGAACGGCCGGTTCGACGAGTACCTGGCCCTGTGGTCCCTGCTGGATCAGCTCCTTCCCGACCGGCGGCGTGCCTTCGTCCTGACCCAGGTCGAGGGTCTGCCCTACGCCGAGGCGGCCGAACTGCTCAAGGTCCCGGTGGGGACGGTGCGCTCACGGGTGGCACGCGCCAGACAGCACCTGATCGAGATGCTCCGTGCCGCGGAGTGAACACCTTCCCGTACCCGACGTGAGAGCGAGACCCGACGTGAACCACGTGACCGCGACGAAAACGCTCCTGGCGGCTCTGGGCTTGGCCTTACCGACCGGTCCGACCGCCCGCGCCACCGTCGGCCCGGTCGGCGGCGCGGCTCTTCGCGATCCCGCCGCTCGAAGACCGGGAGGCCCGGCTCGGTCAGGAGTTGTTCGGTGAGTGGCCCCTCGTCCGGAACTTCGGACCGCGTGCGAACGACTGGATAGGGGAGAAGAGATGCTCCCGCAGAAACGGAAGACACATGAACGGTCACACCTTCACCGGCGGCCGCTGGGCTGTCGCGCTCGCCACGGCGTCCCTTTTCGTTGCGGGGCTGACCGCGTGTGGTGCACCCGACGAGGTCCAAGCCCAGGGATCTGAGCACAGTGACAGGGGCCAAGCCGAACAGGAACATATCCGGATCACCGAGGCGTGGATCCCCGAACCGGCCAATCCCGAGGTCGGCGTGCTCTATCTACGGGCGCACAACACCTCCGAGTCCGACGACCCGATCGTGGACGTGTCCACGAGCGCCTCGGAGGACGCCGACCTGTGCAGTACCGAGACCACGGAATCGGGGGCCGCGCAGATGCGGGTGGTCGAGGAGATCCCCCTTCCCGCGGGAGGGTCGACCGAGCTCGTGGACGGCGGTCACCACATCATGATCAATGACATCGACGCTCCACTCGAACCGGGAGAGGAGATCTCCGTGACCCTTGGGTTCGGCAGCGGTGCGGTGGTCGAGTTCGATGTACCGGTCGAGCCGCTGGGCAGCGGTGACGGTCACGACGACACGGATCACGGGCACGGGGGGCACCACTGAACAACCGCCGGGTAGCGCTTCCGCGCGCAAGCCATCGCGGAGGCGACGAGTTCCGCGTCAGCGCTCTGACGTGGATCTGCTCGATCCGGCAGAACCTGGCCTCCCATCGTCTACGGCGGCTGCGCACGGCCGTTCTCGTGGGCTCACCACGGGGAGGGACGGTGTTCCTGTACGGGCTCCGGCCCCTGGCCGTGGAACTCTTGGGCCTCCTGATCCTGGACCCGGAAGGCCCCGCACACGGACAGGGATGGGCACCACGGCGATGCCGACCAACGAAGTCCGGGAAAACTTCCGTTGGTCGGGAACCTCTTCACCGACAGGGACGACTTCTACTGTGAGCGTTCGGTTGCGCTCGCCACAGAGGACGGTCCGGTGTACCGAATCCCGCGGCATCGAGGAAACACGGAGCCTCCGCCGCTGGACACACTCGAATCGATCCGAGATCCGGTCTGCTCCACCAGCCCGGTCGCGGCACCGCGGTCACCTCGGTCCACCGCATGCGGCCACCGGAACAGGTGTGTGGACGATGGTCGGATTTCATGGGGGTGTTCGGGCAAGCGCGGTCCCGAACGCCCCCTCGGTCCTTCCTCATCGGCCCCGACCGCAGACCGTGCGGCGGCCGACCCTCGACGGGAGGGAGCGAGAGAGTATGACGCGAGCCGAGTCACATGACGGGACGTCCGGGGAACCCGTCGGCACCCCCGCTCACCCTTTCCGGCCATCGAAGATCGGAGAAACACGGAGAAGTTCTCTGATTCGGTCCCACGTCCGGGTCGGGGGTGGTCAGCGTGTTCGATGGTGCTCAGGATCGCCGATCGACCCCGCCGGGAAGGTCGACCGCGACGCCCTGCGGCAGCTGATCGGCCAGGAATCGGCGGTGGGGCCTTGCCCTCGCCGCCGAGACTTCGTTCCCGGGACGGTCCTCGGCGGGCCGAACTCGCCTCGGTTTCTCCCGCGACGCTGAATGAGGGCGGCTGAGAAGTTCGAGCCAGAACCACTCTTGGCCCGATCGTCACCGAGTGGCACGATACGTGTGCGATGACCGACCGACAACCGTGCCGCCTGTTACGCGCCGGGATGTTCACCCTGGTGTGCGCCACTGTGTCCGCACACTCCCATCGCTCGAGTTCGGGGGACGAGGTCCCCCTCGGTGGTCTGCTCCTGGGCATGGTGCTCGTGTTCGGGATCGCCTGGGCCGCCTCGAACCGGCCGCAGAGCCGAGGCACGCTCATCGCATGGATGTTGTGGAGCCAACTGGCCCTCCACCTCACCTACGGCTACACCTCCTCCGGCGGTGGACACCACCAGATCTCTACCGAGGCCGCCGCATCCGCACCGACCTGGACGATGCCGGCCGCTCACGTCCTGGTGGCCGTGCTCAGCGCCTGGTGGTTGGGGGCCGGGGAAACGCGGCTCTTCGCCTTCCTGCGTTTCATGGCGATGGCGACCGTCGGCCTCCTCCTCGTCGTCATCGGAGTTCTTCCCCGTCGCCGGGCACCGGCATCACCCCTACCGAAAGACGAGCGGGGCACCGGCTCGCGCGGTACCTGTCTGCGGTACGTGCGCGTTCTGCGCGGGCCGCCCAGCACCGTGACCATCTGAGTACCGCCCCGGACGGCGCCGGCTTGTCGAGGGCCATCTCTCCTGCCTGTTTCCCTTCGTGACGGACCGGGTCGGAAGGCGCCGTCGATACGGCTTCTTCCACCATGCGCGCATCCGAGTGCGTTCCCCCTTCCCCGCTGATCGCCCATGCGAGCGCGCAGCGCCCTGTCCGGACCGACCGGATGAGCCGGTCCCGTCGCGGATCGGCCTTGTCGTGCGACGAGGGCAAGACAGAAGGAACCCGTATGCCTTCCCCCCGACCCACCCCCATCTCCCCTGCCTCGAATCAGGTCGGCTCTCCCTCTCCAGTGGACGAACGCGATTCGAAGGACCACGAGCTGACCGTGCTGGCCCTACGGGCCCGAGCAGGAGTACCCGGAGCGTTGGACACGCTGTTCACCCGAACCCGTGCGGACGTGGCGCGGTTCATCGCCGTGCGCGTCGACGCCACTTGGGTCGAGGACCTGACCCAGGAGACCTTCACCCGTGCCCTGACCGGGCTGTCCCGTTACACCGGTCGCGCACCGATCCTGGTGTGGTTGTTCTCCGTCGCCCGACACACCGTGGCCGACCGATACCGCGCCGAGCGCCGTCGGCCGGTCTGCGAACCCTTGGAACACGCCCTACGGAGCAGGGACATGGCCGCCGTGGGCCGATTCGACGAGCACCTGGCTCTCCTATCGCTGGTCTGTCACCTGACCGAGGAACGGCGTACCGCCTTCACCCTCACCCAGATCTGCGGCCTGCCCTACGCCGAGGCCGCGGCCCTGACCGGAGCACCGATAGGAACCGTCCGTTCGCGGGTCGCCCGCGGCAGGCGGGACCTGGCCGACATGCTCCACGAGGCCGCATCGGAGCACCGAACGTGATCGTCGGCCGTGCCCGAGCGAAAACCCCCGACGTCCACCCCGCTGCGCGCCGTTCTGGGTCTGCGCCGGAACATCAGCGGGATGATCGCCGTGGACGGTCCCGGTGCGCACTCCGCGGCCCGGGACGCCGCCCGTGACCTCGGATCCGGCCGCCGTCGCCGACGCCGACTTCGTGCTCTTCAGTCGGCTCCGTCCCGGGCGCGCACCTTGGCGCATGGGGCACAACGACGCGGGGTGGAACCGGGTTTCGGTTCCACCCCCGCCTTCGCGGAGAGACCTACACTTTCGATTCGACCGAGGCCGGCGCATCCCCGGTCGGGGTTCCTGTGGAGCCTCGCCGACGGTGGTAGGCGCCGACGGCAAGATCCACCAGGAGGAACACGACGAGCGAGAGCCCCAGCAGGGGCAGAGCCCAGCCGACCCCGACAACAACGGCGATCACGACACCCTTCAGCCACCAGGGCAACACACGAAAGCTCCCCCGGGGATAGGGGCGGCCCAGACTCCACGCGCTCGACCGGGTCGGTCGCCGCTGCCACCACATCCGATATCCCAGGCCCACCACGGTGATCAGAGCGAGCGCCAAAGCCGTGAGCACGATCTGGTTCGGCACCCCGAAGAGGACCCCCATGTGGGCGTCGATCCCCCACCGGCTCAGCTTGGCCATCAGGGAGTAGTCCTCGAAGCGCACCGTGTCGGTGACCTCTCCGGTGTCCGGAGCGATGGCCACCGCCTCCACGCTGGAGGGCCAGCTCCGATCGATCTGGGTCACCGTGTACAGGGAGGTGCTGTCCTGTGGCACGGCCACCTCCACCAGACCGTCCAAGCCGTGATCACGTGCCGTGTCGAGCGCGCGGTCGATCCCCAGATCGACCCCGGGCGTTTGTGGGATCGCCTCGATGGAGACCGAAGGTGTGGTCCAGGCCAGCCGTTCCCTGAGTTCGGTGATGTTGGTTCCGGCGTGCTGAGACCAGGTGAGCCCGGTCGCCGAGAGAAAGAACAAGCCGATCAGCGCCCACAGACCGATGGTCCCGTGAACCGACAGGGAGCGGGCACGGCCCCTCGACGAGGTGACCTGGGGTACGAGCGCCCGGCGAAGCCCACGTCGGCGCCGGTTTCGGGCTATCCACATCACGGCTCCACCAGCGGCCACGGCCCAGAGCCAACTGGCCGCGAGTTCGCTGTACAGACGACCGACGTCCCCCAGGTGCAGGGTTCGATGCAACAGGTCGATCCAGGTCCGTGCGGGCAGTGCGCCACTGGTTCCGTAGGACTCCATCACCCCCAGGACGTCACCGTCGTAGGGGTCGACGAAGACCGCCATCCGGTGGCTCTCCCCAAGCTCTGGCAGGTCGAACAGCACCCGGGTCGAATCGGTCGCGGTCGTGGCCGGACGCACCGCGTTCAGCTCACCCGTGGGCAACTCCTCCTGGGCGATCAACACCTGTTCCTGGAGCGTGATCGGTTCGCCCTGCTGTTCCACGTGCAATTGGTCGGTGTACAGGGCCTGTTCCAACTGCGGAGTCCATACGTACAACAGCCCGGAGACCGCGGCGACCAGGATGAAGGGCGCGACGAAGACACCGGCGTAGAAGTGCAGGCGCAGGATCAGGGGTCGCAGGAGTGCCCATGTGTTGGGCCGCGCCTGCGCGGTGTCGGGTGGTGGGGTGGTGTCTGCCATGGTCGTGGGTTCCTCGGTTGGGCATCTGGGAAACGGCCTTCGGTCCGTCGAAAAGCACTCGCCGATGTCCGTTACCTCACCAGTCGCCCTCGAAGGCCCCGAAGTTCCCGCCGACCACAGCGCACCGCCACGAGTGAGTACCAAAGAGAGCCGAGGATGCCAAGAGGGGGACCCACTCCACTCTCCGAGACGACTGTCATTGCGTGAGGCGGCCGTCTCCGACCATCTCTCGATCGATGGTTCGGAACCGGGGCGATGGGCCAAGGGGAGCCCTCCGGTCCGTCGGCGCCGATCCACCGTGAACGCCACAGAGCCGTCTCCTCCGGCCAGGGAACCGGTCTGCGGGTTTGACCCACGCGGTGAACGGATGCCCGGGGCGATGTCGAAAAGCCACCGGGAACCACCTTCGCCTCTTGGACGACTTCTCTTGATGAAGACCGTCCCGTCGCAATCGTCCAGGAGGTTTCATGCGGGGCATCCCACGCCTACTCGGTGCTATCGCCGCCCTCGTGCTGCTCACACCGGCACCGGCGTTCGCCCACGACACCCTGCTCTCCTCCAGCCCTGAGGACGAGCAGCGTCTGGGCTCCTCACCGCGAGAGATCGTCCTGAACTTCAGCGGGGAGGTGATGGACGTCTCCACCACGGTGGTCGTCCTGGACTCTGAGGCCGAGACCGTGGACACGACCGAGCCGCTGGTCGACGGCACGGACGTCAGTGTCGAACCGCTCGGCGAGTTGACGGACGGCGGATACGCGGTGCGCTGGCGCGTCGTCTCCGGCGACGGCCACCCCATCAGCGGAACCTTCACCTTCCACGTGGGAGAGGGCGGGCCCCCGCCACCGTCTCTGGACGCGGCTCCGGCAGAGGAGCCCGACGAGGACGAAGAGGTCGCCTCCGGTGAGGCGGGGGAGCGCGCAATCGCCAACGGTCTTCTGCGCAGTGCGTTACTCGCACTGATCGGAGCCCTGGTCGGACTCGTTTTGTACGCGGGCGCCCTGCGCGTGCGACGCACGAACGGTCAAGAGCGTCGACCTGCGACGCAGCACACCCCAGAAGAAACGGAAACACGATGACCGCCCTGACCACCCGATTCCTTCTGTTCCCGGCCGCCGTCGGCGCCGCGCTGTTCCTCGGAGCGTGCTCCTCCGCCTCACCCTCGGAGGAAGAGGAGTCAGCCCTCCAAGCCGAAGCGATCACCGTCTCCGACCCCTGGGTCAAGGCCGCCGCGGCCGACGAGGGGATGACCGCCGCCTTCGGCGTACTGACCAACGAAGGCGACCAGGACGCGACCATCGCCGCCGCCCACGCCGAAGAGGTCTCCGACATGGTGGAGCTCCACGAGGTCGTCAGCGGGGACGACGGCAACATGGTCATGCAGGAGAAGGACGGCGGGTTCTCCGTGGCCGCCGGGGCCGAGCACGAGTTGTCTCCCGGAGCCGACCACATCATGATCATGGGTCTGACCGAAGACCTGGAACCCGGTGTGGAGGTCACCATCACCCTGGAGTTCGAGGACGGCTCCACTCAGGAGTTCACCGCTCCGGTGAAGGATTTCGAGGGAGCCAACGAGAACTACGACGATGACCATGAGGGCCACGGAGACTCCGAAGACCACGGCGACCACGGCGACCATGGGGACACCGGGCAGGACGAGGAACACTGATGCCGGAGTCCACCGAAGACACCTCCCGTCCCTCACGCCGAAGTGTCCTGCTGGGCGGTGCCGCGGCCGCCGGCGCGGGCGCGGTGGCCCTCAGCGGCGGTGACGCCCTGGTCCGTTCCCTGCGCCCCTCCGAGGAGGCCGCGCCCGATGTGGAACCGGTGCACGGTGACCGCACCCACCCCTTCCACGGCACGCACCAGGCGGGGATCACGACCCCACCCCAGGCGCATGCCCGGTTCATCGGCTTCGACCTGGATCGGGACGTCGACGCCGACGGCGTGCGCCGACTGCTGTCCCTGCTCACCGATGACGCCACCCGGCTCACCCAGGGCCGATCCGCCCTGGCCGACACCGAACCCGAACTCGCGCTCTCCCCTGCCGGGTTGACCATCACCCTGGGCTTCGGACCAGGGCTGGTCGAACGGGTCGACCCGCGGTCACTCCCCCCATGGTTGGGGCCATTGCCGGACTTCGAGACCGACCGGTTGCAGGACCGCTGGTCTCATGGGGACCTCCTGCTCCAGGTGTGCTGCGATGACCCGCTCACCCTCTCCCATGCCGCCCGGATGCTGATCAAGGACACCCGGGCCTTCGCCACGGTGCGCTGGTCCCAGGACGGCTTCCGCCGTTCCCACGGAACCGAACCCGAAGGTACGACCATGCGCAACCTCATGGGGCAGGTCGACGGCACCGTGAACCCCGAGCCACCCGACGACGACTTCGACCCACTGGTCTGGTGCGGGGAGGACGCCCCGGGTTGGCTCCGCGGCGGTACCGCCCTGGTCCTGCGCCGTATCTCCATGGACCTGGACGAGTGGGACCGTCTCGATCGTCCAGGCCGCGAGGACTCCGTGGGTCGCCGCCTCGACAACGGGGCGCCTCTCACCGGTGAGAACGAGCACGACGAACCGGATCTGGACGCCGTGACCCCGCTGGGGTTCCCGGTGATCGCCGAGTATGCCCACATCCGCCGAGCCCGCTCCGAAGACCCCGGCGAGAGGATCTTCCGCCGGGCCTACAACTACGAGTCCGGCACCGAGGGCGACGCCGGGCTGTTGTTCGCCTGCTACCAGCAGGACCCGGAAAGGCAGTTCGTCCCGATCCAGCGCCGCTTGGACGAACTCGACCTGCTCAATGAATGGATCACCCACATCGGCTCAGCGGTCTTCGCCATACCCCCGGGCTGCGGGGAAGGAGAATTCATCGGACAACCCCTCTTCGAGGCCTGACCGGCACAAGACCCGCAGGGAGCACGCCCGCGTGGGAATTACGAGCAATCGTCCGGGAACCTCGCCCTCTACCATCGGACGCCTCCCCGGTTCGCGTGCTCCGTTCGTGCTCCGGAGTTCGGGACCGGGACGTCAACAGACGGCTCCGCACCCGGGTCGCCGGACTCGGCATCAACGGCGAGATCCTGCGCAAGGCAGCCGCCTATTTCGCGCAGGAGACGAAACCGTGAGCCGCTTCGGTTTCGTCTTTGGCGTCCGGCGGCTGTGCCGGATTCCGGGTCTGGCCCGCTCCCCCTACTACGCCTGGATAAGGGCGCGCCCCAACGCGCGCAGCGGGCCGAGGCGGGCACTCTCGAAAAAGGAGGCACGGTCGGATGCTCGGTGACGATATGACCATGGCCGCCTACCAAAGGTGACGAAACCCATGGTCGAAACGGACGAGCCCGGGCGCCTCTGTGGCGAAGGGGAGATTTTCGTCGAGCTACGACGTGGGAATCCTATTCGCCGAAAAACCCGACGAACAGGCGATGGTGAACACCTCACGGCATGTCGACCCGGAACCGCGAGCGCCCCTGCGACGGACGGCTCCTGGCCGACCTGGATCCCGGCCGGGATGTGGAACGGACCGCCGACATCGTTCGCCTGCTCGGTAAGGAGACGGCTCTGCCGCGCCCGGGGGTCAGATCAGCGCCGACGACACGATCCCGGTCCCTTCCAGCCACCCCAGTTGCCGTGCCCGGCTACCCATCTGGAAGCGGCTGCGAACGCCCAGGTCCTCGTACAACTCGGAGATATGGCGGCCGAGTGTTCGGACGGAGACACTGAGCCGCTGCGCGATCTCCCTGTCGGAGAGGCCGGCCTCCAACATCCGCAGGATGTCCGCCCGGATGCGTTGTTTGGTGTCCTCATAACGGCTCTCCTGCACCGTGGAATAGGGGGCCCCTGTGTCCCAAAGAGCCTCCCAGAAGCAGTGCAGGACCCCGATGAGCTCGCGTTGGCGGAGCACCAACGCGCCGCCGCCCTCTTCGGGAGCGCCGGTCGACACAAGCGCGGTCTCTCCGTCGAAGACGATGACCTGGTTGGGAATGCCCGTGTTGGTTCTGACCTCCATGCCCAACCCCGTCATCTCGTCCAGGTACTTGTGCATGTACCGGTGGCCCAGACAGGCGTGGGAGTAGAGCGAGCGGACCGAGACACCGCGCCGCAGGGCTTGCTCCGTGCGCAGGCTCCCCTCGACCGCGATCCTCTCGGACGGGACGGCGGGGTGCATGACCGTGATCTCCTTCTCCACCTCCTCGGTCAGCCGGGTCACCTCGGAGCGGACCGCGTGGAGGTCACCGATGATCTCCATCCCGGTCGTCCCGGACACAGGCACGTCCGACAGCCGGGCCGCGTGGGAGAGTTTGGAGCGTATCTCGGAGAGTCGGAGACGGCAGTGTTGAACCTCGGCCTCAATCGGCCCCACCACGTGCGCCATGGCGACCGCGGGGCTGTGCGGACGGAGAGTGGCGCCGTCGAGGTAGAGGAAGTTCCGGTCCCGGAGCGCCTCGACAACGGATACCGCGGTGTCGAGATCGAAATCGAATTCCCGGGCTAATGATCGGGCGTCCACTTGCCCGTTTTGGATCGCCCATTGGTAGACGGAGAGATAGGACTCCTCCAGGAAGAAATCGGCAGCCTCGATGACTCTTTCACTCATGGCGGACCATAATAGGTCTGGAGGATGGCCCGGTCAAGACAGAAATCGGGCACCCGGTTTCAATCGAAATCGACACCCAAAGAACCTTCTCGAACCCCTACCCGAAAAAGAGGGGGAGGTGGAACCCCTATAGGGGTCCCACCTCTTACTCATGACCGATCATTAGATGATACCGGCCTCGGCGAGCTCCATCTCCATTGTCACACCTCCTTCTCGACATCTGTTCACGGGAAGGTAATACCATTCGGTGTTTCCCTCTCTTGGCGAGTCAAATATGACAAGCCCCGGATCCAGGGTCAATGCATCCTCCATGGCTATTCTCGGACGTCATACTCAGGACATCCGGCGCGGTTCCCCCGGGCGGTCCGGGCCTGATGGGGGCAGCACGAAGGCGTCGGCGTGCCCCCTGGTTCCGGGCACAGCACGACGGTCGGTATCAGGGGGCCTGCCCGATCACGCGTCCGAACCGACCATCGCCCTCGCCTGAAGCCGATCCCAGAGATCACCGACCGGAGGGGGAAGCTTCCCGGTCGCAGAGCGCGGCGACCGGTTCAGGAGGTCCGTGTAGGGGTCCAGGTCCAAGCCCAGGAAGGCGCCGAGTCCCGTGAGTCCGCCGTCACAGACCCGCGCGTAGTCGGCCACGTACAACCTGGAGGTGTCCTGAAAGAGCGGGTCCTCCATCAGCGGCTCGTGCCAGGCCGCCCACTTGTCCAGGGCGTCCTCGCGGGTCCGGGGCCGCCAGGGGCGATCTCCACGCCAGGCCAGTACCGAGTCCGCGACCTCGGAGGGGTCGCGGACAAGGAGGACGATGAGTGGGTCGTCGAACATGCGCCGGGGCACGGAAAGGTCGAGGAGGTACTCGTTGTACTTGTCCCCGACCCGCTGTACCGACCCGTAACTCTCCCGAACGATCCACCGGCAGAGTTCGTCGGGATCCTTCCACGAACCCGACGCGACCTCGGACGATGCCCTGGCCAGGACCTTACCTACCTGCTCGGTCCATGCCCGGGCCCCGTCACCGTAGGGGGGTTTCCGGTGGAGGGCGCACAGGATCTCCTCCGCGCGCAGGTGTCGGCCTGCCAGATCCCGAGCCCGGCACCAGCGGTCCAGCAGGTAGGGAAGGCGTCCGTTGATCGTGAAGCTTCCGCCGCTCCGAGCGAAGGCCCGTTCGAGGACGGAGGCCAGCCCCGTTGTGCCGGAACGCTGGGCGCCGACGAGGAGTACCGGGCGCTCTTCCCGCACCGTCACCGCCCCGCACCGTCCGTTGCCGTTGCCGTTGCCGTTGCACGGTGGTACCACTCCGAGAGGAGTTCCATGCACACCGCACTGGCCTCGGCACCACCGGTGGAAAAGCCCTCGCCCCAGGGCTCGTCACGTTCTCCGGCGGTCAAGATACGGTCTGTCCGCCAGTGGGTCTCCAGGCTGACATAGCCCTCGAAGTCGTCCTCGGCCAACCGACCCAGGATCTCGGTCCAGGCGAGGTCGCCCTCCCCCAACCTCACGTAGGAGTCCTGGCCGGCGGGGTCCTTGACGTGGACGTGCCGGATCAGGTCGCGCACCGCTTCGTACTCCCGGGGGAAGGGGGAGGGTTCCCACCCGCTGAACACACTGTTGCCCGGGTCCCACAACACCCCGATGTCGGGGCGGTCCAGTACCTCTAGGAACTCCAGCAGGTGCCGGACGGAGGGGGTGTTGGTCCTGGTGCCGGTCTCCACCACCAGGGGTACCCGTGGAGGAACCCCGTCCAGGAGCCTCCGAGCCGCGTGGCCGGCCACGACGGGGTCCGGGTCGCCGTCCCGATAGAAGGCGAAGATCCGCATGGTGGGCGCCCCGATCAGCTCCGCGCGCCGCAGACACTCGTGCAACAGCCGGGAAGCCTCCTCGAACTCCCGGTCGGTGACGGGCAGGGCGTGCTTGAAGACGGGGGAGGCGAAACCGGCGACCTCACGGCCTTGCCCACGCAGCACCCGCGCCACCTCGCGCAGTTGTCCGTCGCTCATCAGGTGGGGTGCGCAGCCCCACGCCGAACGTATCTCCACCCCCGGGAACCCGTGCCGGACGGCGAGGTCCGCCACCACCGCCGGGTCCTGAGAGATCTCGTCGCCGATGACGGCCAGTCTCATACCGTGTCCCCTTCCCGGTTCCCCCGCGCCGGCTCCTCCGTGCTCTGGGCGATACGCGCGCCGACCGTCGACCGCAGGAACCCCTTCAGTGTTCGCACGTCGTCCTCCAGTGCCCCGGCCCGGGACTCCACCGTCACCCAGGGGGCGGTGCAACCCGCGGCGTACAGCTCGTACAAGGGTTCTAGATCGTGTTCGTCCAAGGGACGGTGCCGGTGGGTCGTCCCGTCGAACCCCTTGACCTGGATCGCCCGGGTGAAGGAGGCGAGACGGCGATCCGGGGCGCGCCTGCCCCCGGGCGATCGGAACAATCCCAGCGTGTCCACGACCAGCCCGAGCCCCAGTTCCTCGCACAGGCCCAGGAGGCGGGGAATCGGTGGTCCCCCGGCATGGGTCTCGACCCACACCTCCGGAGCCGTGGCACGGAGCCGTACGAGGTCGGCCTCGACCTCCGGGCCGTCCGGGTCCTCCACACAGAAGACCTTGACCGGCAGGTTCCGGTCGCCGATCTCCCGGGGAACGTCCTTGGGGGTGCCGTCGCCCAGGTGGGCGCCCAGGCCGACGAAAGCCGTGTGGAGCCCGCTCTCGGCAACGGTGTCCAGCCCAAGGGCGATCCCGTCGCCCTCCCACAGGTGCCCCTTCCCCACTCGGACGTCGACGCAGGTCGAATGTGACTTCCTGGCGCGGGCGACGAGTTCCGGGGCGCGGGCCCGTGGCAAGGAACCGGTACTGACCCCGATGTGGACGGAGCACGCGGGGCTCATGGTGTTCCCCCGGTCTCGATGACGTCGCGAAGCATCTCCAACAGGGCGGTGGTGTCCCTGGCCCGCCGCATCGACGACAGACCCATCGGGCGCCCGTTCAGTATCGCGCCGACGAACTCGCGGTAGACCAGGGAACGCAGCTCGTGCACGGGACGCCGTTCGGACCGCACATCACTCCCCCCGATTCTTCCCCGGACCGACCCGTCGCGCACCTCCAGCCAGTCCTGTCGCCCCAGGAGGGTGAGCCGCTCCATCCGGTGGTCGGCGTCGCTGGTGATGAGTACGCGCAGGCGGTGACCGTTCTCGAACTCCACTCCCGCGGACAGGGTGGTCTCCACTCCCGGCGCCGCGTACCGCGTCTCCTCCACCCTCACCGAACGGGGCGCCCCCAAAAGGAGGCAGGCCAGATCGAGGTAGTGGATGCCGAGGTGAGTGACCACCCCGCCCCAGGAGGTGGCGGGGTCCGCCCGCCAACCGTTCCGGTAGTGCTCGGGAGGGCGGGGTCGGGAAACGATCAGTTCCGCCCGGGCCGGTCCGAAGTCGTTCTCGAACACGGCCTCGGGCAAGGCGTGCCGGTGCTGGAGCATCACCGCGACGGTGAGCGAGGAGGCCTCGGCGTGCCCGATCAGGGTGTCGAACTCCTCAAGGGTCCGTGCCACGGGTTTCTCCATCACCAGGTGCCGGCCCGCGTCCAAGACCTGGTGGGCGAGGGAGCCGCGTTCGCCCGGGGGCACGCACAACGCCACGGCGTTGACGCGGGGGTCGTCGAGGAGCTCGCGCAACGGCCGTAGTTCGGGCCCGTCCTCCGGGGTGCCGCTCGGGGCGGCGGACGCCCTCGTGTCCGTTCCGGCCAGGAGGGTGGCGCCGCCGGATCCATCGAGGACTTCGGCGTGCTGGCGTCCGCTCGAACCGAGCAGCCCTATCACCCCGACCTTCAGGGTCGTCGGAGCGATGGGGTCAGGAGTGTTGGAGGGGGTTGGTCGCAAGGCCATGGGCGTCTCCTGTCCTGTGCTGCGTGTGGTGATCCGTTCCGTTCGTGACGGGATTCGTATCGGGGGCGGACCGAGCGAAGGCGGCACCGAGTGCGTGCACGGTGCCCAGGGCCGTGTTGGCCATTCGCACCATGGGGTCGGCCCCCACACGGCTGGACCTGATGCGTCCCAGGATCCGACGGCGGCCCCCGGTCCGTCCCGCCGTCCGGCCCGCGCCCCAGGCTGCGGTGATCGCGGGGCCCCACCCCTTGCCGTTCCGGTGGGCGATGACGAGGGAAGGCTCGAAACGGACCTCGTGCGCCCGTTCGCGGAGCTTGTCCACCAGGACGTTGTCACTTCCACTCCCGGTCGAACCGAACCCCCCGGCCCCGGTGAAATCATCGGTCATCACGGCACTGTTGCCTCCGGCGAAGAAGTCGACCGGGTCGCCCGGGCGCAGGTTCGCGTACCGCAGGTCGTACCTCGCCTGGCGGGCACGGGAGAGCAGTCCGAGGTCGAAGGGGAGCACCCGGCCGGTGATGGCGACGGCGCCGTCGCGCATGCTCTCGGCGATGACCGTCAACCAGTCACCGCGCGGTACGGCGTCGTCGTCGAGGAAGGCCAGCACCTCCCCCCGGGCCTGCGCTGCGGCGATGTCCCTGCTCCGGGAGGCGCCCACAGCGATCTCGTTGCGGAGCACGCGCACGGGCGCCCCGACGGTGACGGGCGGAGCGTCAGGGTAGGGGGAGGACGAGCCGTCGTCCACGACGATGGCCTCGACGAGCCGGCCCACGCCCGGGTCCAGTTCGTGGGCGGACTCCGCCAGGCCGGAAAGACAGCGGGCCAGGTCCTCCTCACGGTCCTTGCTCGGGACGATCACTGTTATCCGTACCATTGGCGTTTCCAATCCTCGGCGAGGGAGACCCACATCTCCGGCAGGTCGGTGGGTAGGTAGGTCCGCCGGATCTCGTGCGGGGCACGGTCCCAGGGGCGCGCCGGGGACTTGACGGTTCCGAAGCCGAGGACGGAGTCGGGCAGCACGGAGCTGTGGGCGACCTCCCCGTAGGGATAGGCGAAGGAGCGGGGGTGTCGGCCGAGCACCGCCGTGATCCGATCGAAGGAACCGGCCACCTCCCGCTCGGCCTGGGCACGGGTGAGCTCGGTCAGGTGGGGATGCGTGCGCGTGTGCGCGCCCACCGTGTGGCCCAGGCCGGCCATACGGGCCGTCTCCGCCCAGTCGAGGTAGGTCCGGCGCGGGGCCAGTCGGGCACGTACCCCATCGGTGAGCGAGGAGGCCTCGTCGATCCTGTCGGTGACGCAGAACAGCGCGGCGCCGACCCCGAACTCCGCGAGCAGGGGAGCCGCCCGGGACAGGTTGTCCCGGTACCCGTCATCGAACGTGAACAGCACGGTCGGGGCGTCGGGCGGTGCGATCCTCGGTCCCACCAGGGCCGGGTCCAGTGCCGGACCGAAGTGGGTCAGCACCGTGTCGAGGGCGCGTCGGAACGCGTCCTCGGTCAGCGCCGTGTAGTGGTCGACCCGGGGGTGCACATGGTGGAAGTACAGGACCAGCGGCCATCCCGGAGCACCCCCGACCCGCGGGGATCGCGTACTCACGCCCCGGCCACCGCCGTTTCGGGGGGCGTGTGCCAACCCAGTTCCCCCAGCACCTGGTCGGGGACCAGGATCCCCTCCTCTCGGACGGCGGCCTCGTGGGCCCGCTCCATCTGGTCGGGGAACCAGTGGCCGTCCGGCACCGCCCCGTCGTGGCCCCGCAGGACGGCTTCCTCAAGCGAGGCCACGGCCGCACCGGTGTCCGCCCCGAAGGTGTCGGCGGACAAACCCAGGAAGAGCTGGGAGCATCCCATCACGCGACCCGGTTCCTTGCGTTGTTTGGCGACGTGCGGGCTGACCGTGTTCCCGGCCAGGGCGCCGGCGAGGATCTCCACTATGAGGGTGGTGCACAGGCCCTTGTGACCGCCGAAGACCGGAATGGACCCGCCCTGGTCCAGCAGGGAGGGGTCGGTGGCCGGTTTCCCGTCCGGTCCGGTCAGCCAGTCCGGTGGGACCTCCGCGCCCCGGTTTCCGGCGTCGCGGATCTTCCCGGCCGCCACCACGCCGGTGGCGTAGTCGATGCAGAACGGTTCGTCGTACGCTCCCTCGGAGACCGGGGTGACCAGGCAGACGGCGTTGCTGCCGAGAGTCGGCCGAGCGGCGCCGGGCGGCGCCACGGACGGGCCGGAGATGTTGAGGATCAGCCCGACCACCCCGTGCCGTTGGAAGGGCCCGCGGTAAGCGGCGAGCATGCCCACGTGGTTGTTGGAGTGGACGTTGGCCACGGCCACCCCGTGGGCGGCGGCGGTGCGAGCGCACCACTCTGCGGCCTCGAAGGCCGCAGGCTGTCCGAAACCTCCGCCGGCGTCGAAGGAGGCTCGTGTGGGACCGTGGTCGGTCCGCTCCGGGCCGACTCCGGGACGGATGCCCCCCTCGCGCATCCTGCGCAGGTAGGTGGGCAGCAGGGCGACCCCGTGGGAGCGGTGGCCGCGTACCTCGGCGTCGACCAGCACCCGTGCGACCTCGTCCGCGATGCCCGGTGCGACCAGGTGGCCGGTCAGGGTCGCGTACACGGCCTCGTGTAGGCGTTCGGGGCTGAAACGTCCGGGACCGACGTCGGAGTTCGGGGCGTCAACGGCGGTTCGCGCGCCGAAGGCGCCGGGATCCTCGGCCGTGCTCCCGCCGGGAACGAACCGACCTCCCCGCAACTCCCACCTGGGAGCCCCTGCCGGCACACCCGGGGCCTCCGTCCCCTCGGTGACCACCACCACGGTGTCACCAGGGCGCCCGGCCTGCATGCCCGGCCGCGCCTCGGCGTCGATCACGATCGTGCTGGGCGGCGCCCCCTCGGGGAGTCGCACCGGGCCGATGACCGGACGCACCACGTCCACCTCCCCGTAGCTGGGCGCGCGCCGCGTCAGCAGCAGGTCGACCACCGCCCGGCGCGCGTCGGCGCCGAAGGTCCTGATGACAGAGGTCACGCCCTCGTCCACCTGTAGGTCGGCGCCGCGGAGTACAACGCCGCGAGCCCCGTCCACGCCCGAGGTGTGCACCACGTCCCGCAGTCGGATCATCGTCGCCTCCTCTGTTCCGGTAGCGGTGGCGCCTCAACCGCGGGACATGAACTCAAGACGGTTCCCCACGTTGTCGAAGACGTAGAAACGCCGGTATCCGGGGAATTTGTCGTCCCAGGCCACGGCGTGCCCCCTCTCCCCTAGTCGCCGGCCGAGGGCGTCGAGCTCGCGGACCAGGATTCCCGGGTGAGCCTTGCGGGCGGGCCGGAAGTCCTGCTCCACTCCCAAGTGGATCTCCAGGGAATCCGCGCGTACCCACAACCCGCCGCGGGCGGCCAGGACCGGGGGTTTCTCCACCTCCGTGAACCCGAGGTCGCCCAGGTAGAAGGTCCGGCAGTCGTTCTCGCTGCCCGGCGGGATGGCCAACTGCACGTGGTGCAGACCGAAGCCGATACCGGTACGGGGCTCGGCCGTCTCGTACGGCTCGGGAGAAGGGAAGGATCCCATGTCTTCGTCATCCTTTCGCTTGGTTCGGATCGGGGTTCTGGAAGGTCTTCCTCCTGGCCGTGCGCAGCGCCAGGATCCGATAGGCGAACGCCGCCGCCAGGGTGATCGCCGCCAGCACGACCCACGCCCAGAACCCGAGCGGGATGATCAGGAAGGTGTAGGCGAGGGGGCCGAGCAACTGCTGGCCCGTGGTTCCCAGGGAGAAGGCGGCCAGGTAGGAGGACCTGGCGTCCTCCGGGGCGAGGTCATAGGAGACCACCCAGGCCGACGTGGTCTGGCCGATCTCGCCGATACTCAGCAGCACGACTCCGGCGCACAACAGGGCGACGGTCCACCAAGAGGAGGTCCAGGCCGCACCTCCGAACAACAGGTAGGAGCAGGACAGCGCCGCTGCCGCCCACACCACCGCCGACGCGGCCCGGGGCACTCCCTCGATCCCGCGGCCGAGCCGGACCTGGAGGCCTACGACCAGTACCGTGTTCAGCCCGAGGAAGAGCGCCGTGATCTCGGGCTCGACCCCCTGGGAGAGCGCCCACAGGGGCAGGGCCACGACCAGGCCCGTCATGTGGAAGGCGAGCAGACCGTTGAGGGCGGTGAGCGTCAGGTACCCAGGGTCCCGGAACGCCGGAGGGGCCTTGCGTCGCCGGCCGCCGGTGGCGGAGACGTCATGCGACCTTCTGATCCACCACAACCCGGCACAGTTGACCAGGTAGCTCAAAGCACAGGTGCCGATCAGCAGAACGGCCCCGTCCTCCCCGAGGAATGCCAGCGCCAGGGCGGTCATCCCGCTCCCGACGGCCATGCCCGCGTTGCGGGCGGCCCGCACACGGGCCATCACCAACACACGTTCCTCACGGCCGAGGACAGCCGCCACCACCACCTGGTTGATCGGCGGGATGGCACGTCCACCCACCGCGGTCATCGTGGCCACCACCGCCAGCCCCAAGATGCCGTCGACACCCGTGAGGATCACGAACGCGCACGCCTGCCAGGCGTTCAGCGCGATGAGGGCGGTAAGGGGACCGACCCGGTCGGCCAGGCTCGACACCGGGACGACGCAGACCAGGCTCACCCCGACGGACACGGACATGACCACGCCGACCTGCGCCATGGGCAGGCCCAGACCCACGGTGTAGTGGATCATCGAAACGGCCATGAACATACCCATGCCACACGAATTGACCAGAGCGGACACCAGGAACACCGTCCCGGGGGACAGTCTCGGCGATCTGCGGGTGGTGGTAGGGACCAATCAGAACACCAGCCCACGGGCCGCGGCCTCCGCGTCACCGCGGTAGAAGCGGTCAACGGAGCCAAAGGTGCACAGGCTGCGGCTGGGGGCCCTGTCCACGATGAGCACACCGTCGAGGTGGTCGACCTCGTGCTGGACGACCCGGGCCGCGCGGCCGCGCAGGAACCAGTCCACCCGTGAACCGTCCGGTGTGGTCGCCCGGTAACGGACGTACCGGCTGCGCTCGACGACCCCGGATATACGCGGCACGCTGAGGCAACCCTCGAAATCCGCCGCGTACTCGGGCACACCGTGTTCCTGCGCGGCCACGGCCTCCCACGAGGGGTCGAGGTGGATCACGGCGTCCCGGTGCCCCACCCGGTCGGCGATCTGGCACATGTGGGCGGCGTTGAGGACGACCATCCGGATCGATGCGCCGATCTGCGGAGCGGCCACCCCCAGTGCGTCGCGGTCGAGGAGGACGGCGGTGAGACGGTCCGCCAGGTCTTCCAGTTCGTCCCGCACCACGTGTGCGGTGGACTCACAGACCGTTCTGAGCACGGGCGCGCCCAGCGACACCAGGGAAGCCGAGGACGCGGTCTCCACGGGCGCAACCCCGCCGACGGGCGGTACGAACCGGGGTTCAGGCTCCGGAGAGGGCACCGTCATGATCCTCACCCACCCTCCGTGCGAGCCAGGCCTGTGTGGCGAAGAGTTCGAACCGGGGAGACTTGCCCGCGGCCGTCATCATCTCGGCCAGCGGGACCACTCGCACCCCCACCCGCCGCTGACCGGCGACGCGGGCGATCCGTTCGGACATCTCCTCCTTCTGTTGGAGGGGGAGCTCCGTCTCCAGGGTGCAGAGGACGTCCAGTTCTCCGGCCCGGGTCTGCACGACCCGCCACCGGGAGAGCGACAGCGAATCCAGGTACAGCTCGACCTGTTTGACGTTGACGAAACGGCCGTCGTCGGTGGCGATGAACGATCGCTGTCTGCCGACCAGTCCCGAGATCCGGGACAGGACCCGGCCGCAGGGGCACCGCTCCGATACGAGGGTGCCTCGGTCCTCAGGGCGGTAGCGCGCCATGACCGAGGCCCGGTTGACCAGATTCGTGATGAGCAGTGCTCCGTCGTGGTCCGTCTCCACCACGACCTTTTCGTCGTTGACGTGGTAGGTGCCCGCGGCCTCCGGGCACTCCCAGGCGATCATCCCGAACTCCTGGAGCCCGTACAGGTCCAGCGGACGTTCCTGGAAGATCTCGGCGCAGACCCGGCGCGCCCCCTCGTCGAGGGAGTCGCCGTGCGACAACACCCTCGAAGGAGCGGGGAAAGCCGACAGGTGCTCGCGTAGTTTGCCCGCGAACAGCAACAGTTCCATGGGCTGGGCCCACAGGACCGGGGCCGCGTAGTCGCGCAGCAACCGCGAGACGTACTCCGCGTTCTCCCGGTCGATGAGGCCGGCGTTCAGGCGGATCATGCTCCCTCCCCCGGCCTTGCTGGGAAAGTCCACGAGGGGGTGTGCGGGGTTACCGGAGATCCGCAGAATGCGGTCGGAGACACCGATGCCATAGGCGTCGAACGTCCGCAGCCTGCTCGCGGCGGCGTGTACCAGGTGCTCCTCGGAGTGCTCGAACACCGCGGGCCTGCCGGTCGTTCCAGAGGTGCGCACGCGAATGACGTCGAGAGGATCGACCTCACCGGTGCGATAGTCCTCCATCCGCCGGACGAAGTCCGACTTGCGGGTCACCGTCGCGGTGCTCGGCCACTCGTCGTCGACCTCACGGTAGGCGGCCGTCGAACGGGCCCGCTCGCGCAGCTCGGCCAGTCGCTCGGAGCGGTACTCCTGGAGGACACCCGCGTCGAACTCGGTGTGCCGGTAGACGGAGTCATAGAGGTCCCAGGCCTGCCCCTCGGCTGCGGTGACCCGCATGTCCTGCGAATCCCACCAACGTTTACGCGGCGATCGCGGTGCGCTCATGTGCGGCTCCAGGGGCTCATTGTCTCGCTCCTCCAAGGGCGCGTCCGGCGACCGCCCCAGAAGGCACCCGTGCTTTCGACCTGTGGCTTCCCGCCCTCCGACACGACGGACCGGCAGGGGCGAGTGGGTCCGCGCCGGTACGTGCGCCGTTCTCCAGGGAGGGGGAACAACGGTTCCGCCTGCCAAGGGCTGCCATCAGGAGCTCAACAGCGTGCCTGGGCAAGTCTCGTGAACGCCGATCCCGTGTTCAATGGTTCACCGATGTCCACTCTTTGACGACATGGTTCGGTCAACCACCAGGGAAAGCGGGGTAAGGGCCCGTCTCCCGGCGGGTGATCGGCCCGCGATCACCGGCCCTGAACGAGGCCCTCCCGGGTTCTTCGGGCCAGGCCTTGGGGCACACCCCCGACGAAAGTCGGTACCGCGCATCGACCATGGCGACACGGCGAGCCGCGATCGCGCCGTCGAAGGCATGGGAGGGAACGTCCCGGCGGTGGATGTGGGGGCGGGTGTCGCGCTTCTAGCGTGGACAACGTCCCCGGCGGTCACGGAATCGGCCGCCGTCCCGAAGCAGAGAGGCAATGATCATGACCCTGGAGAACCTTCTGGCCGACGTCTCCACCGAGAGCCTCTTCGGCCTCGGATTCGCGGGAGTGTTCCTGGCCGTCGCTCTGGCGGTGGTCGTGCTGGTCGTCGCCGCGGTGTTCAGCATCCTCTTCTCGCGGATCGGTTTCGGGATGAAGGTCGTCTGGTTGATCTTCGTCGTCATCGCACCCGTCATCGGGGCGCTGCTGTGGTTCTTCATCGGCCGCAACCACACACCGGTCCGCCACTGGTGAGGGGCCCGGTGGGCGCTCCCTCCGGGCCCGGGTCCGGCGTCGTCACAGGGCGTCGAGAAGGTCCTGACAGGCCCGTGAGCACGCACGGTACGCCTTGGCGCACACCACGCACACTTGGGCGCAGAGTCCACACGCCTCGACGGCGGCTCGTACCTTCCCTCCCACGCCCTCCGGGTCGTCGGGATGGGCGTACAGCATCTGTCCGACCACGCTCATGCGTCGACACCTCCTCGTGCCGTGCCTTGGTAGGAGAAACGCAGGGTGAAGTGGTCGAGGGAGGCGGGCAGCTCACGCGGACGCAGTGGCGGTGCCTCGTCCACGCGGTGCAGCGGGCCGCCCCGGAGCAACGTTCGCAAGAAGAAGGAGACCGTCAACGGAACCAGGTCGCGTCCCGGGCACCCCGCCGGACCATGGCTGAAGGGCAGGATGCCTGGTTCCTGTTCGGCGCGTCCGTCCGCCCAGATGGCCGGTTCGAAGGAGTCGGCGTAGGGCAGGCGGGTGGAATCCCGGTGGAAGTAGGAGCTCATCACCAGGAACGCCGTTCCCGATTCGATGGTCCGCTCGCGCCAGGTGGTCTCCCGCAGGCTCTCCCGGATGACCACCAGTGTGGTCGGCCACAACCGGACGGATTCGCGCAGGGTCGCCTGCAGCAGTGGCAGATCCACCCCGTCCTCGGTGAGTCCCTCCGCGCGCGCGGATTCCGCCGCGGCCCCCTGGGACGTCAGCAGGGCCAGGGCGCGGTAGGTCGCGATGGCCGCCGCGTCGAAGGCGAAGAGCCAGTGGGCGACCTGGTCCTCCGGGCGTTCCTCGGACCCGGGTCGGCCCAGACCCGCGGCCAGAGCGCCGGGCTCGGAGCGGTCGATGTTCTCGCGTACCCGATCCAGGAACGCACTCCTGGCGTTTCGGTCCACCGGTGACAGGTACGACCAGTTGGCGCGTGCCCGTAGACGCCGTAGAAGCTCGGTGGTTCGGCGGTCCCCCGCCGCGAACGTCCCGAAGACCACCCGACGAGCGAGCGCGTCGAAGGTCTCGGAGAACCTGCCCCAGTCCAGGACGCCGCCCAGCGATCCGGCGTTGCGCAGCGCCGCGACCAGGGCCCGCGCCTCCTCGTCCGCGTGCGCGGCTATGGTGCGGGCCTCGGGGTGGATCGGCCGGCCCAGGGCCAGGGCGTGCTCGTTGGCCTCGCGTCGGTGGGGCCGGTCCCCCTGCGCTGAGACCAGGACTCCGTGCGGTTGGAAGTGGGAGAGCGCGCCACGTTTCTCCGCGCCCCCGGGAGAGAACGGGTCCGGGGTGTCGCGTAGGAGCACGCGCACGTCCTCGGCCGCCAGGACCAAGGCGATGTTCCGACCCATGTACCGCAGGGGCAGCGGATCGTCACCGTGCCGTGCGCGGAGTGCGCGCAGGGTCGAGACGAGCCTGCGGTCGCTGTCGGTGGCCGTGGCGAGGGCCTCTCCGGCGGGGCGGCGCACGATGGCGCCACGCGCGACGGTGGGCAGCAGGACCGACGACAGGATCCCCAGTCTCTCCCCGGGGGTCGTGCCGTTCGCCTTGTGGTGTGGCTCGCTGTACATGTGGGTTTCGGCTCCCCTGGTTCGCCTTCGCTCGTCACACGGTCGTGCGGTCTCACCCGATCGCGCGATCAGACGTGGTCGCGGGGCAGGCTCTCGGTCCACTGCCGGGAGAAGATCCTCTCCCCGGACTCGTAGGCGTCGAGTGTGGCGTGCACGCGGAACTCCTCCTCGGTGCATTCCAGGGCCGTGTAGGTCTCGGTCCGGGCGTGCCAGTCCCCCCGGGAGAAACTCATCGTCCACGCTGTTCTGCCACACGCCGACGTGAAGTCGTCCCCCACCGCCTCGTAGGTCTCGTGGGCCTTGCGGGTGACGTCGAGGTCGATCTCCTCGAAGTGCAGGACGCCTCCGTCCTTGACGATCCGAAGGGTGATGCGGTTGTCCACCAGGTCACGATGCACCGACCAGTCGTGCTCTCCCTGGGTCGTGCGCGTGGTGGTGATCGAGGGCGTGGCCTCCGGCTGGTCGAACACCTCTTCGTGCGGGTCCGCGCCCGGGGACTCCCGACGCACCGGAAGGACGAGGGCGCTGTTCGCGGGGTGGACCGACATCAGCGCCGGTCGCGGTGGTGGCCAGGCCAGCGGCCAGTAGGAGGTGGACAGTGACAGGCGTATGCGGTGCCCTGGTGGGAAGACCTGGGCGACACCGTTCATGGTGACCTCCACACGGTAGACCTCCCCCGGCACCAGGGATTCGGGGTGTTCGTCTCCGTTCCGGTGGGTCAGGTTGAGCATCCCGTAGGTCACCCGGGTGGCGCTGCCGTCGGGGGCCACGTCGCACAGTCGCGCCGCGACCATGGCCACGGGTTCGGTGACCGAGAGTTCGAGCTCGACCCGTGTGGGGCCCAGGATCTCGACCCGTTCCTCCAGAGGTTCGGTGTCGTAGACCAGGGAACCGCCGTCCTCCTCTCGTTGGTCGTAGGGCAGGTCCGGCGGTGCGCTGTAGGAGGCCCACTTACCGGCGAACTGCCCGACGGACAGGGGCGAGAGGATGCTCTGCGGCGCGGTGCTCCTTCGTTCCTCGGCGACGCCGAGCCGGTTCTCCGACAGCGGCAGGGAATGGTGTTCTACACGCTCGGAGGGCCAGTGGGGCTCATAGACCCAACGGCCGGGGCGTTCTTGGTAGGAGGTGGAGGGTGGGACGCTCTCCTGCATCCAGAGCCAGAGTCCGGTCTCCTTCTCGACCCCGTTGTCCTCGCCCTTGGTCCAGTGGTCGAGCCAGCGCACCACCTCCTGGAGGTAGCCGATGGCCGGTCCGGGAACCCCCATGTGCGGATACCGGTGCGACCAGGGACCCACCAGGCCCTTGGTCGGGGTGTCAAGGTTCTCCATGAGTCGTAGGACGCCGTTGGAGTAGCCGTCCGCCCAGCCGCTGGAGGCCAGCACCGGGCACTGGACCCGGGTGTAGTCCTCTCCGACGGAGGCGTGCCTCCAGTAGCGGTCGCGGCGCTGGTGACGGAGCCACTCCACGACCCAGGGGCCGTTGGCCTCCAGCCTGTCCAGCCACATACGACGCCACTCCGGGCCGACGACCTCCGGGTCGGGCGGGCAGGTACCGTAGGCGAAGGTCGTTCCGGCCTCGGCCAGGTTGTCCGAGAGCAGACAGCCGCCCATGTAGTGGAAGTCGTCGGCGTACCGGTCGTCGGTGAACGAGCTGATGGCGATGGTCCGCAGGCTCTCGGGGCGCCTGGCGGCGACCTGGAGCGCGGAGAACCCGCCCCACGACAGGCCCATCATCGCGGTGTCGCCGTCGCACCAGGGTTGCGCGGCCAGCCAGGCCAGGATCTCCTCGGCGTCCTGCTGTTCGCGCTCCAGGTACTCGTCGGTGAGCACGCCCTCGGAATCGCCCGTTCCCCGCAGGTCCACACGTACGCACGCGTATCCGTGTCCCGCGATGTAGGGGTGGTGCATGGAGTCGCGTACCGCCGTCAGGTCACGCTTGCGGTAGGGAATGTACTCCAGCACCGCGGGCACCGGGTGGTCCTGCGCCGACACCGGTCGCCACAGTCGCCCCGCCAGTCGCACACCGTCCGATATGGGGATCCAGAAGTGGTCCTCGATCTGGATCTCGTATGGCAGATCCTCCACCAGACGCATACGCACCTCCTCAGTTGCCGGTGACGCCCTCGACCCGATTGCCGCCGCTTCCACCGTCCTCGAACTCGAACCACAGGCCCTTCACACAGCGTTCGTACTTGGCCTGCATCTCGATCTCGCTCGCGGCGCCGATGACGATCTTGGCCAACTCGAAGCTGTAGCTGTCCTGGGCGAGCATCTCGGAGAGGCGTTGGCCCACACTCGGGACGATGTGGATGCTCACGCCCGACAGCTCCTTCTCCAGGGCCTCCACCTCCTCCGCGGCGGGCACCCGGGTGACGATTCCGTCCCGGAAGCGTCGGTGGTACCACTCCGCGGCGACGGAGAACCCTCCCTTGGACCTGTCGGTCAGCGCGGGGTCCTCACCCAGCGCCATGCGGAGCATGCGTTCGTGGTTGGGCACGCCGTCCACGAGTTCGAAGAGGGGCGTGTGGCTCTGGGAGTGCCGGGGGTTGATCTCCACGATGCCCAGGTCGTCCTCGATCGGGTCGTAGAAGAACTCGACGCTGAACGTCGAGTCGTTCAGGCCGTGCTGTTCGATGACCCGCACGGAGATGTCCCTGATGCGTTCCTGGACCTTCTCGGGCAGGCTGGAGGGGTACTGGTGGCGCAGGAAGGACGGGTTCCCCGGGAAGTCCACCGAGTCCAGCACCGCGTACACGTGGACGTCACCGTTGTAGACGTAACCCTCGGCCGCGGTCTGGAGCCCGTGCAGGGCACCCTCGGCCAGGCAGTGGTGTCGTCCCGCCGCCGCGACCTCCGAAGGCAGTTCCACTCTTTCCAGGATGCTCTCGAAGGGGCGACCGATCCTGTCGACGCTTTCGCGGATGCGCGCCGCCGCCGCCTCGAAACCCTGGTCGTCCTCCACCCGGTAGGCCAGTTCGGAGGAGGCGGACTTGATGGGCTTGAGCCACAGCGGGTAGTCCAGACCGTGCTCGGGGGTCTTCGCGTCCAGGTCGACCAGGGAGAAGGGAGGATGGGCCTCGGTCACCTGCGCCTGCAGGAACCTGCTCCAGTACTTGTGCTCGCACCTGACCACCGATTCCAGGGCCGGTGCGGGCAGTGCGCGCTCGGCGCACAGGATCGGCACGAGCAGGGTGATCGGAAAGTCGCGGTAGCCGATGATGGCGTCCACCGTGCCGTCGAACTCATCGAGCACGGCCCGGGCCGCGGCCAGGGTCTCCTCGATGTCGATCTCGCCTCGTTGCAGCTCCTCGACGCCCAGGAGTCGATGGAACCGGCAGTCACGCCCGGTGGGGGTCCTCGCCAGGAGTTCCCGGTTGCGCTCGTCCAGACCCATCACGAACACGTTTCTCATGCTCTCGCACCGCCCTTCGCTCGCGAATGTCGTGCTGGGGGATGTGAGAGGGATCGTCTCTGGTAGCGCGCCTACCCGGGCCCCACCCGTCCCATACGTGCGCCTGGCCACGGTTTCCTCGGCGAGGGTTCCGGGTAGCCGATCCCCCACCTCCCTCGGCAACGACCCGTCCAGTCCGGGAGGACACCATGACGAGATTCGGATACTTCCTCGCGACCGAGGAACACGGCCCCGCGGAGTTGGTGCGTCAGGCCGGGGCCGCGCAGGAGGCCGGCTTCGACGCCCTGTGGATCTCCGACCACTACCACCCATGGCTCGGTGCCCAAGGGCAGAGCGCGTTCGTGTGGTCGGTGGTCGGGGCGATCGGTCAGGTCACCTCGCTGCCCCTGGCCACCGCCGTCACCTGCCCGACCACCAGGATCCATCCGGCGATCGTCGCCCAGGCCGCGGCCACCGCGGCGGCGATGACGCCCGGCGGGTTCAGTCTCGGTGTCGGTACGGGAGAGGCGCTCAACGAGCACGTCCTCGGCGATCCCTGGCCGCACGCGGCCCGTCGGCTCGCGATGTTGGAGGAGGCGATCGAGGTCATGCGCGAGCTGTGGTCCGGTCGTACGGTGAGCCATCACGGCGAGTTCTACACCGTGGACACCGCGCGCCTGTACACGCTGCCGCAGGAGCCTCCGCCGGTCCTGATGTCGGCGTTCGGCCCGAAGGCCACGGCACTGGCCGCGCGCGCGGCGGACGGTCTCGTCCAGGTGGCCCCGGCCCCTGAGACGGTCGACCGTTTCCGACGAGAGGGCGGGGCGGGCAAACCCGTCCAGGGCGGACTCAAGGTCTGCTGGGCACCCGACGAACAGGACGCGATACGCACCGCCTACGAACGCTGGCCCAACGAGGCGTTGTCCGGCGAGGCCCCGCAGGTGTTGCCCTCGCCTCGACACTTCGAACAGCTCACCCAGGGGCTGGTGACCCCGGAGATGGTCGCCGAGGAGGTCACCTGTGGCCCGGACCCCGAGCGGCACGTGGCCGCGATCGAGGCCTACCTGGAGGCGGGGGTGGACGAGGTGTACGTGTGCCAGGTCGGGGACGACCAGGACGGTTTCTTCGGGTTCTACTCCGAGGAGGTCCTTCCCCGGCTGCGCGGGACGCGCTGATCATGGCCGTGAGGGCGCCACGGCCTTGGCGCCCTCGGCACCCGGTCACTCCTGCACCTGCTGGAGACGGGCGTAAGCCGGTTGCAGCCGGTCCGACACCGCCACGGTGCTGAACACCGCGCCCGCGCTCCGGGGGAGGGTGGGGGCGAACACCAGGCCGAAGGCGTATCCGGTGGCGACCCACTGCGAGGTGCAGAAGGGGCAGGTGAGCAGCTCACCGATCGCCTTGCGGCCGCCCTCGCCGCGCACGTCCTCCTCCAGTTCGGAGGGCCCGGACGCCCCTTGGAACCTGGTGAAGAACGCCCGCAATGGACTGGTGACGGGATCCTTGGCCGGCAACCGTGACAGTTTGTGGGTGGTGAGCCCCATCAGGGCCAGTCAGGGCCAGGTCCCATGGACCCACCGTCGCGGCCGCGTCCCGTGTCCGGAAACGTCGTGCGAGGAGCACCCCGGCCGCGACCATGGCCGTGTAGGAGGCGGCGATCATGGCATATCCGGCGAGCGGCTGCTCGCTGCCCCCACGGTAGGCCTCCGCCTCCTGTCGGATCGTCCCCTCGATGCTCTCGGTGGTGTCGTTCTCGGTGGCGTCGTCCTTCATCGTGTTCCCTCTCGTCCGGTCACCTTCGGGCCTGATCCGGGCCTTCGCCACGAGTCCTGGTGCGCGCCCAGCGATGCAGCGCCTCCCCGTCTCCCGCGGTGTCGAGGTTGACGGCGGCCTCGATGAGCGCGAGCTGGGTGAAGGCCTGGGGGTGGTTACCCGTCTGGGTGCCCTCTGCCGTCATCCCCTCCGCCTGGATGCCCGGTTCACCGGTGCTCTCGCACAGGACCTCGAACCTGCGTCGGGCCTCGTCGATACGCCCGGCGAGCACCAGGGCGGACACCATGTCGAACGAGCAGAGAAGGAAAGCGCCTTCCGGGGTTCCGATCCCATCATCGGTCTGCTCGGGGTCGTACCGGTGGACAAGACCGTTCCCCTCCCCCAGCTCGTCCTCCACCCGTTCAAGGGTGCGCGTCACCCGCGGGTCGGTGCCCTCCAGGAACCCCAGGAGCGGGATCCGTAGCAGTGACCCGTCGACGTTGTTCGCTCCGTACGCCTGGACGAAGGTCCCACCGGCGGTGTCATAGCCGTGGGCCAGGACGTCCTCGTGGATCTCTTCCGCCGCGCGGCGCCACTCGGCCAGTGGGACCCGGTCCTCGCGGCCGGTGATCCGCGCGAGTTGGATTCCGCGATCGAGGCACGCCCAGGCGTAGACCTTGGAGTTGGTCCAGTGGCGTGGGGACGAGCGCACCTCCCACGGGCCGTTGTCGGGCTCACGCCACAGGGCGCGGACGGCCTCGACCACGGAATCGAGCTGTGCCAGTTGCCCGGGTTCCAGGCCTCCGGTGGCCTCCTCGTAGCACAGCGCCGCGTCGAGGATGTGCCCGTACACGTCCAGCTGGTGTTGTGAGTACGCCGCGTTGCCGATCCTGACCGGTCGGGCACCGCCGTATCCGGCCAGGTGATCGAGGATCTCCTCCTCTGGCGGTGGTCGCTCGTCGACCGCCTGCACGGGAGGGATCCAGCCGATGGGGTGCCCGCACATCCGCAGCAGGAAACGCAGGTAACTCCCGGCCTCCTCCTCGTGTCCCAGGCGAAGGAAGGCGAGGACCACCAGGGCCGCGTCACGATGCCACACGTATCGATAGTCCCAGTTGCGCACCCCTCCCGGGTCCTCGGGCAGGGAGGTGGTGGGAGCGGCGATCAGTCCTCCACTCTCCTCGTGCAGGAGTCCGCGCAGTACGAGCGCGCTTCGCCGCACGTGGGAAGCGCCGACACCGTCATAGTGGGTCCGGTCCGACCAGAGGCGCCAGGCGTCGAGGGTGGTCCTCAACAACGCGTGCCCCTCCCCCGGAAAGATACGGCGTTCGCCGCGCAGGTAGTCCAGGGCGAACACCGCGGTCTCGCCCTCGGAGAGTTCCACCCTGAACTCGGGGTCCTCATCTTCGAGGAGGACGAGGGCGCGGTCTCCCGACAACAAGGGCCCGGACGCCTCCTGCAACGCTCCGTCCAGGTGTCGCCACGAGGCCGCGGAACGGCCGAAGTCGGGGCGGGCCTGGAGCCGGGAGCGCACGGACGTACTACCCGAACGGCATTCGATGATCCTGACCAGGAGACCCTCCCGCCACAGGCCGGTGCCCTGCGCCGAGGGACGCACCGCGAGCAGATCGTGACCGACCAGCGTGAGGCCCTCCCCCTCCCAACGGGTCTCCAGGACCAGGCTGTCCTCCACGTAGGCGCGGCCGACGGGGCGCGCCCCCTGTATCTCCATCGTCCATCCGCCCCCGCGGTCGGGGTCCAGGATTCCGGAGAGGAACGCGGGCCCGTCGAACCGGGGCGCGCACAGCCAGGTGATCGTTCCGTCGGGGGTGGTGAGCGCCGAGGTATGGCAGTCGGAAAGGAAACCATGATCCCCGATCGGTGTGGTTCGATCCCCCATCGGTGCCTCCTCCATGATGCGGCTCGGGTCCTCTCCTGCCCGATTGCCCTGACGTGTGCACGACGAAACAGCAGTTCAACAGCCATGCCTTCGGCACGTGGGAGGACCGTGTTCCGGGTAGTGCGGGCGTGAGCCGTTGATTCCTGGCCGGGGACGGGGGACGACCACCCCACGGTCCCGTGGACGTGTGGGTGAACGCGGCGTTCGCGTCCGTCATCGCCCCCTTCGGGGAGATCGAACCGGACGAATACCACCGGGTCACCGATGTCTGCTACCACGGATACGTGCACGGGACCCGCACGGCTCTGGCTCTGATGCCGCCTCGGGAGCGGGGAGTGATCGTGCAGGTCGGTTCCGCGCCCCTACCGGGGCATCCCCTTCCAGGCGGCCTACTGCGGGGCCGAGCACGCACCGGGTACGCGAGCGCCCCACGAGGAGAGCGGCGCAGCCAGGCGGTCCCGGGTGATGACCACGAGCTGGACCTGGTGGTGCGACGCGAGGCCGCACGAGCCGCCCTTCGCACGCTTCCCGACCGGGAAAAACCCATCCTCGAACGAAGCTTCTTCGACGAGTGGAACCTGGAGCGCGTCGCCGAGGAGGTCGGCTGTTCCCAGATGCACGTCTCACGGTCGCCCACCGCCTCACTGGAGCGTCTGCGCGAGGAACCGGCGGAGGACGACCCGCCCGGGAGCGCGCCCTGGAACCGAAGGTCCGATCGTGGCTCGTGAGCCTGATCAGCCGGCGTCGACCCGGGTGCTGTTCTCCCGACCCTGATCGATCTCCTCCAGGAGTCGCTCGGCGTCGGTGAGCAGGGCACCGTAGATCGGCCACCGCTCGTCGTCCCAGGAGTGGAGCATACGTTCACGTTGCTCCACGACCTTGTCCAAGGCCTCGTTGACCAGGGCCCTCAGATCGTCGGAGGGAACATGGTGCTCCGGTTCCTCGGCGTCCCGAACGAGGGCGAAGGTCTTCGAGACTCGTTCCATCACGGGCGCCAGCTCTCGCAGGAAGGCGTCGTCGAGCGTGGGAGAGCGGGTACCCGAGTCGAGGGCCGCCCGTAGGGTCCGCACCAGGGACCGCAGGTGTTGGGCGGCGCGGCTCAGGGCGTAGATCCAAATCCGATACGTCCGCAGCCGCCCGACCGGTACCGCCTCTCGTCTCACCAGACGGCGGGGATTCAACCGGAAACGGTCCTCCTGACGGCTGACCGTCTCCAGGGCGTTGCGCACGGTGCCGTCGAGTCTCTCGGAGGTCTGGTCCCAACGGTCCAGGTCGAGTCCTTCCTCCCCGCCGCTCAGTCCTTCGGCGATGTCGCCGCTGAGGGTGGACAGCCCGTCCGCGAAGTCCAGCACGGCGTTCTCGGCGTCCCGGAAGCGAATAGCGGGAGCCAGGAGGGTGTTGACGAGCAGGGCACTGACCGAGCCGACACAGACCATGAGCAGCAGCGAACCCAGGTCATCGATATCGGTGGCCGAGCCGCTCGCCAAGGCGAATCCCGCGATCACCGGGAGCTGGGAGCCCTGGCCACCGAGGTACCTCGTCTGCCCCAGCAGCAACGCCACCACGATGGCCAGGGCGAACGACCACAGGTTCGGTCCCATCGTGAGACCGACGGCCCCGGCCAGCAGCGCCCCGAGGAACACGGTTACCACGTAACGGCCCGAACTCAACACCGACCCGTACACGGTGGGCCGTACCACCAACAGCGCCGCGAAGACCGCGAATCCCAGCTGGGACTCCTCCCCCAGCAGGACACCCACCGCGAGGGCGATGACGGAGGCCAACGCGGACTTGACGACGAAGACCAGGGTCTCCCGTTCGAAGCCGCGCCTGCGGTAGGCGCGGCGCAGCGTTCTCGTCAGGCCCTCTTGGAACATCATCCCTCCGGAGCGGCGTCCTCCGTGCTACGCGGGGACAAGCCTGACCCACAGCCTGCCGTCCACGATCGACGTCTCCAGGGGTTCCACGGGGGCGGTCGCGGGCCCGCGGACGACCGTTCCGTCATCGAGTCGGAACTCGCTCCCGTGCCAGGGGCAGCGTACGCACCCCTCGGTCAGCTCACCTTCGGCCAGGGGCGCGCCCATGTGCGGGCAGGTGCCCAACAGCACCGACACCGAACCCTCCGTGCGGGCCACCACGACCGGAACGCCGTCGACGTCGCCGCCGGCCGGGCTCCCTTCCGGGTACCCCTCCAGCGGACCCAGGTCGTGCCACCCCTCGGGAACCAGGTCGACGAGGTGGTCGGCGCTGTTGGCACCGCCCGCGCGATGGTAGGCGATGTGGCCGCCCAGTGTTCCACCGAGACCGATGGAGCCTAGGCCTGCCAGGGCCAGGCACCTGCCCCAGCCCGACCTGCCACGCGCACGCGCCAAGGAAGAGGCTCCGAACAACAGCGTCCCCAACCCGTTCGAGGCCGCGTGCACCACCCCCACCCGCTGGTGGCGCTCGTGCTGCTGAGCCCAGTCGGCCAGCCCGCTGAGCACGGCGGGTGAGACGGTCAACAGACCGATGTCGATCAGTGCGCGGGCTTCGCGACGGTGGTCCCCCGGCATCAGGTCCAGCAGGACGGCCGCCGTCCACGTGCCCATGGGCAGGTGGATCAGGATCGGGTGGAGCGGGTGCCCCAGTTGGACGCCGTGCAGGACGTCACGTGCCGTTCCCGAGGGCAGCCGTCCGGCGAGGCCCTTCAATCGGGCGACCATCGGGTCGAGACGACCCTCGCGTTCGATCTTGCGGATGCGTTCACCGAGTCTCATGGTCGCTCCGCTACCCGCACGACCGGCCCGACAGTCTCTCCCCGGGCGACATTCCAGAAGCCTTGACCGGTATTTTCCCGGCCTCGCGGATCGAACACCGGGTGCGTACGGTGCTCAGTCGGGGGTCTGGGTCTGCCCCTGGTAGACCAGGCTGCGATGGTCCGCGACCGCGTATCGGGCACCCTCGCCACCGCTGGTGGGCAGGACCAGAACCTCCGTGTCCGGGTCCACGGTGTTCATGGGCACCCGGGCTCCGTCCCAGGGGCCACCGACCACCTCGAACGGGACCTGCCCCCGCCCCCACAGGCAGAGGAGTGTGACGGCCAGGACCGGGACGGCGCTCGCCAGGAGGAACGCCGTGTCCCCGGTCCAGGTCCAGACCATCTTCAGCGCGGCCGTGCACAGCAGAAGGACACAGATCGTGACGGCACGACCCTTCCGGGAGAGCCCTCGCCTCGGGTGGGCGCTCATGTCCATGACGTTCTCTCCTCGTACCGCGCCGCGCGTCGTCCGGTCACCTCGGTCGAGTCATCGCCGTTCGGGATCGGTCCCGGAAGGCACCGCCGCGTACGGGTGGTGCAGGTCGAAGGCCGGACGCTCGGACCGGATCCGCGGCAGCGCCGCGAAGTTGTGCCTGGGCGGCGGGCAGGACGTGGCCCACTCCAGGGAACAGCCGTAACCCCACGGGTCGTCCACCTCGACCGGCGGCGCCTTCTTCGCGGTGACGTAGATGTTCCAGAAGAAGATCAGCGTCGAGGCGGCGAGGACGAACGAGGAGATCGAGGAGATCTGGTTCAGCT
>NZ_JBEYLC010000036.1:0-67289 GCF_040635885.1 Nocardiopsis sp. NPDC006832
CGGTCAGCCGGCGGCGGAGCTGCTTTCCCGGATGAGGAGCGTGTGCTCGACGACGACCCTCTCCGGTCGCCGGGGCTCTCCGGGGTCGTCGGTGGAAGCGCCGCGACGGGCCGTCACCGCCGCCACCAACAGACGCACCGCCTCGCCGGCCAGGGTCGACTTGTCCGGGGCGATGGTGGTCAGGCTGGGCACGGCGTACCGCCCGGGGGCGATGTCGTCGAACCCGACCACCGCCACGTCCTCGGGGACCCGGACCCCGGCGTCGTGCAGGGCCCGCATCGCGCCCAGCGCGAGCAGGTCGTTCATGCACAGGAGCGCGTCGGGCGGCCGGGGGCCGGCGATGAGCTCGGCGGCGAGTTCGGCCCCGTCCGACCAGTGGAAGGCCTCGGCCGGTCGCACCAGCGCGGGGTCGAGGGACATACCGCGGGCCTCCAGCGCCTCCCGGTGGCCCCGGGTTCGCAGCTCCGCGGTTCCGGCCGGGCCCGGTGGGCGCCCGCCCACCACCGCGATCCGGGTCCGTCCACCGTCGAGGAGGTGTTCGGTCGCCTCCCGGGCGGCGGCCACGTTGTCGATGGCGACGTGGTCGTGCCGGACCGCGTGCGGCACCTCGCCCAGGAGCACCACCGGCAGGCGGGATCCGTGGGCCTGGAGCGCGGCGTCGTCCATCGCGAGCGGGCTGAGGATCACCCCGTCGACGAAGTCGGCCCCGAACCCGTCGAGGGCGGACTCCTCCCTCTCGCGCCGGGCCTCGCTCTGGTGGACCAGGACGGTGCGCGAGCGGCGTTCGGCCTCACGGATGACCAGGTCGGCGAGCTCGGCGAAGTAGCCGAGGTCGAGTTCGGGCACGGCCAGCGCGATCACACCCGTCTCGCCGCGACGCAGGTGACGCCCGGCCAGGTTGACCCGGTACCCCAGTTCCTCGATGGCCGCCTCCACCGCGGCGCGCGTGGCGGGCCTGACGTGGGGATGGTCGTTGATGACGTTGGAAACCGTCTTCTCCGAGACCCCCGCTCGACGCGCGACGTCCTTGATGCGTGGCCTCGTACCCACGTCCACCTCCGTTCGACAGCACCCTGGACCGTACCGAACCCGCGTCCCACCCCGGTACGAAACCGGGATCGGCAGCCCTCTCGACCTCCGTTTCCGGGTATTTACATCGATGTAAAAGTATGCTCCCATATCCGTGACGCCAGTCACAGAGCCACCGCGCAGCAAGGAGAACCCGTGCCGACGCAGATCCAGCCGCCGCACGAGGAGGGGCCCACGGCCCCGCCCCGCCCCGAGTACCCCCGCCCGCAGTTCACCCGCCCCGACTGGCTGTGCCTGAACGGCGCCTGGGACTTCGAGGTCGACCGCGGGGACAGCGGTCTGGAACGCGGACTACGGGAGGCCGAACTCTCCGGCACCATCACCGTGCCCTTCTGCCCGGAGTCCGAGCTGTCCGGAGTGGGCGACACCGACTTCCTGGAGGCGGTCTGGTACCGGCGCACCGTCCGCGTCCCCGAGGCCTGGGCCGGCAAGCGCGCCCTGTTGCACTTCCAGGCCGTGGACCACGACACCACCGTGTGGGTCAACGGAGTGGAGGTGGCCCGCCACCGCGGCGGTTTCACCCCCTTCACCGCGGACCTGGCCGGGATCGCCGCTCCGGGCGAGGACGCCGTGATCGTCGTGCGCGCCCGCGACAGCAGGCACGGCCACCAGGCCCGCGGCAAGCAGGCCACCTGGTACGAGAACTCCGGCTGCCACTACACGCGCACCACCGGGATCTGGCAGACCGTGTGGATGGAACCGGTCCCCGACGCGCACCTGAGGCGCCCGCACATCACCCCCGACCTGGCCAACGGGGCCTTCCACGTGCGCCTGCCGTTGTCCCGGACCGGCCGTGGACTGCGGGTCCGCGCCACCCTCGAAGACGGGGACGGGGAGGTCGCCGTGGCCGAGGTCCGCGCCGACCTCGACGTCGCGCCCCGGGTGACGTTGACGGTCCCGGAGGAGCGACGACGCATCTGGGCTCCGCAGGACCCCCACCTGTACACCCTGCGTCTGGAGCTGCTCGACGCCGACGGCGAGGTCGTGGACCGGGCCGGATCGTACGCGGGCCTGCGCTCGGTCTCCATCGAGGGCAAGGCGATCCTGATCAACGGCCGCCGCGTCTTCCAACGGCTGGTTCTGGACCAGGGCTACTACCCCGACGGGCTGATGACCGCCCCCGACGACGCGGCGTTGGTGCGCGACATCGAACTGGGGCTGCGGGCCGGGTTCAACGGAGCCCGCCTGCACCAGAAGGTCTTCGAGGAGAGGTTCCTCTACCACGCGGACCGGCTCGGCTACCTCGTGTGGGGCGAGTTCGGCGACTGGGGGTGCGCGACCGAAGGCCCGGCCGCCCTCGACAACCAACGCCCGGACGCCTCCTACGTCACCCAGTGGCTGGAGGCCGTGGAGCGCGACCACTCCCACCCGAGCATCGTGGGCTGGTGCCCCCTCAACGAGACCTTCCAGCGGCTGCACGACCGCTTCACCGCGCTGGACGACGTCACCCGCGCGATGTTCCTCGCCACCAAGGCCATCGACCCCTCGCGTCCGGTGGTGGACGCCTCCGGCTACTCCCACCGCGTCCCCGAGACCGACGTCTACGACTCCCACAGCTACGAGCAGGACCCCGAGGCGTTCCGCGAACAGATGAGCGGGTCGGCCAAGGACGACCCCTACGTCAACCGTGGTGAGGACGGGCGCGAGTGGTCCGTGCCCTACCGCGGGCAGCCCTACTTCTGCAGCGAGTTCGGCGGGATCCGCTGGGATCCTGACACCGACGACGGCGGCGGGTCCTGGGGATACGGGGCCGGACCTCGCACCGTCGAGGAGTTCCACACCCGCTTCGAGGGGCTGACCGGCGTGCTGCTGGAAAACCCCGAGATGTTCGGTTACTGCTACACCCAGCTCACCGACGTGTTCCAGGAACGCAACGGCGTCTACCGGTTCGACCGGAGCGAGAAGCTCGACGTCGACCGGATCGCGACCGCGCAGCGTCGACCGGCCGCGTTCGAAAGCGACCCGCGAGACGACTGACCGTCCCCCGCTCCCCCTCTCCTCACCCTCTTCGACCCCCCAGGACATCTCAAGGAGGCCGACGATGTCCCTCACCCCCCACAGACCGCCACCACCGGCCGGTTCGGCTCCCCCACCCTCACGTCGCGGTGTGCTCCTGGGCGCGAGCGCCCTCGCCCTCGGCTCGGCCCTGGGAGCGACCGGCTGCTCCCCCGGTCCCGACGACGCCCGGGTGCGTTTCTGGAGCCTGTTCCAGGGCGGGGACGGCGCACGCGTGGAGACCATGTTGGAGGCGGTGCGCGAACAGGCGCCGCACCTGCGGGTCACCTCCAGCACCCTGGCGTGGGGGCCGCCGTACTACACCAAGCTTGCGGTGGCCTCGGTGGGCGGGCGCGCCCCCGAGACCGCCATCCTGCACATGTCCCGGTTGCCCGGGTACGCGCCCGGCGGCCTGCTGCAACCCTTCGACCTGGACCTCTTGGCCGAGTTCGGGGTCACCGCCGAGGACTTCGTACCCGACCTGTGGGATCGCTGCGTCCACGACGGCGCCACGTACGCGATCCCGATGGACACCCACCCGGTCGTCCTGTTCTACGACACCGAGATCGCCGAACGGGCCGGGGCGCTCGACGGCGACGGACACCTGATCGGGATGGACTCGCCGGAGGGTTTCGTGGAGGCCGCGCGGGCGCTGGCCGAGGCCGGCGGCGGCGATGGGGTCTCCTTCGGGCACGTCAACGACGACTCCCAGGGGTGGCGGCTGTTCTGGATGCTCTACAACCAGACCGGGGCCTCCCTGGAACTACCCGAGGGCGGGCCCGCCGGGCTCGACCACGAGGCGGCGCTGCGCGTGTTCGAGTTCCTCGCCGAGGCGTTCGACGGGCGGACCTCCGAACCCGGCCAGGACTATCCCACCGCCCTCGCGGCGTTCGCGTCCGGGCGTTCGGGGATGCTGATCTCCGGTGAGTGGGAGCTGCCCTACCTCATGGAGCACGTGGAGAACCTGGGGGCCGCGCCCTTCCCCACGGTGTTCGAGCAGCCGGGTTCCTACGCCGACTCGCACGCGTTCGTACTACCCCGCCAGAGTGACACGGACCCCGAGCGGACACGCGCCACCCACGAGTTCGTGGCGTTGATGGTGCGCAACAGCCTGACCTGGGGCGAGGCCGGGCACATCCCCGCCTACTCCCCGGTGGCCGAGTCCCCGGAGTACCAGGGGTTGTCGCCGCAGTCGGACTACGCGGTGGCCGGTGAGACCCCGGTGCTGGACCCCGAGGTGTGGTTCGCGGGCGCCGGTTCGCAGTTCCACACGGACGTGAGCCAGACCCTGCGCACCGCGCTCACCGGAAGTGGTCCCGAGGCGGCGCTGGAGGAACTCGGTCGCACGCTGGACTCCTGGGCCTCCCGTACCGACCCCGGAGGTGCCTGATGAGCGCCCTCACCGACTCCCCCGTCCGTTCCGAAACCGGCGCCGGGCCACCGCCGCCCCCGCCCGGTGCCCTGGCCCGCGCCCGGCGACGCTTCGCCGATTCGCCCCTGGTCTTCCTGGCGCCGTTCCTGCTGGTGTACGCGGTGTTCCTGGTCTGGCCGTTGCTGAGCGGCCTGTGGATGAGCTTCACCGACATCGCCCTCAACGGGGCGGGCGGCGCGTTCGTCGGCCTGGACAACTACGCCGAGGTCTTGGGCGACCCACTGGTGTGGCGGACCCTGGGCAACACCGTCCTGTTCACCCTCATCACCACGGTCCCCCTCGTGGTGGTCGCGTTGACCATGGCGGTCCTGGTGCACACGGGGCTGCCCGGGCAGTGGCTGTGGCGGCTGTCGTTCTTCCTGCCGTTCCTGCTGCCGGTGGCCACCGTGGGGCTGGTGTGGAAGTTCCTGTACGTGGAGGACTTCGGGCTGTTCAACAGCGTGCTGGGCCTGTTCGGGATGGAAGGGCTGGGCTGGCTGACCGACGAGGGCGTGGCGATGTGGTCGGTGGCCCTGACCACGGTGTGGTGGACGGTCGGATTCAACTTCCTGCTGTACCTGGCCGCCCTGCAGTCGGTCCCCGACCACCTGTACGAGGCGGCGGCCCTGGACGGCGCGGGGGCGTGGGCCCGACTGTGGTTCGTCACCCTTCCCCGGTTGCGAGGCACCACGTTGGTCGTACTGCTGTTGCAGATGCTGGCCTCGCTGAAGGTCTTCGACCAGATCTACCTGCTGACCGGGGGCGGCCCGGGCGACTCGACACGCTCACTGCTGCTCTACATCTACGACGTGGGGTTCACCGGCTACCGGTTCGGATACGGCGCCGCCGTCTCCTACCTGTTCCTGGTGCTGGTCCTGGGCGTCGCCGCGTTCCAACTGTGGATCAGCGCGCGGAGGAGGGGCTGACATGGACATGCGGAGTGTTCGTTCGACGCGGCGGGCCGAGAGGGTCCGCGATCGGGCCCGACAGCGCGACCTGATCCTGGGTGGTGGACGCGGGCCGCGGGTCGTGGCCATGGCGGTGCTGGTGGTCCTCGCGGTGCTGTGGCTCCTCCCCATGGTGTGGTCGCTGATCACCTCGTTCAAGACCGAGGGCGACGCGGTGGCGTTGCCGCCGACCCTGGTCCCCGAGGGAGGGTTCACCTTCGAGCAGTACGCAAACCTGTTCGCGGCGGGCAACATCCAGATGTGGTTGTTCAACAGCCTGGTCATCGCCGTGCTGGTCACGCTGTTCACGATCGTGGTGGCGGCGCCGGCGGCGTTCGCGATGTCGCGGATGGACTTTCGGGGGCGCTGGGCGTTGATGGCCTTCACGATCGTGGCGATCGTGGTGCCGCCGCAGTTGCTGATCGTGCCACTGTTCCAGCAGATGGTGTCGTTGGACCTGGTCGACACCTACGCGGCGGTCATCCTGCCGCAGTTGGTGGCGCCGATCATCGTGTTCGTGTTGAAGCGGTTCTTCGACGCGGTACCACGCGAGCTGGACGAGGCGGCCCGCATGGACGGGGCGTCGTATTGGAGGCTGTTCACCTCGGTGATCCTGCCGCTGTCCCGGCCGATCCTCGCGGCGGTGTCGATCTTCGTGTTCATCACCGCCTGGAACAACTACCTGTGGCCCTTCATCGTCACGACCGACCCGGCCCTGATGACGCTGCCGGTGGGCATTCCGAACATCCTGGACTCCTACGGGACGTTCTACGCCTCCCAGTTGGCGGCCTCGATGGTCGCGGCGGCGCCGATGGTGGTCGTGTTCATGCTGTTCCAGCGACAGATCGTCAACAGCGTGGCCACGACGGGCATGGGCGGCCAGTAGCCGGTATAGGGAGCGCACCGGTCACCGAGCCTGGGCCGCCGTCGGGTTCAAAGGACACCCTTGGTGGCGACGAGGATCACCAGGAGCGGCACCAGACGATCGCCGGGAACGACGTAGTGGCCGCGGCGGCGGGTGGTGAGCCAACCGGCCGAGGCCAACTGGTTGACGTGGTGGTAGATCTGGCCGGTGGTGCCGAAGCCCTCTTGTTCCTTGAGTTCGGCGACGGTGGAGATCCCCGACCACACGGCCCGCAGGATGTTGAGCCGGACGGGGTTGCCCAAGGCGTCCAAGCCGGCGGCGAGGGAGGCCCAGTCGAGTTCGGCGAGCTTGTCGACGCCGAGGCCGTACTGCCATTCGACGGGTCCCTCCTCGGTTTCGAGGTGGCCCGCGTAGAACACCGATCCGCCTCGGGGCCCGTGCTCCTTGAGGGTCTCCAGAACCCGGAGGGTCTCGGTCGCGGAGGGCTCGCCCCTCGGTCCGGTGGCGGCCTCGGGACGCCGTTCCAGCTCGGCGACCCGTGCTTCCAGGTCGGCGAGGCGTTGCTCGGTGGATCTCTGGCTCACGCGCCCAGCCTACCGAAGGCTACGGGATTACGTAAGAACGAACTATGGGCTCGGACAGACCCGCCCGACTTTGCCCGATCCAGAGCAACCGGTTCCGTCCCCGTGACGGCGCGTATCCCATGATGAAGGGGCGGTCCAGGCAGCCGCTCGCCCCTTGTCCACCCGAGGTTTCGTCCCCAGCGGCCCGCCCACGGCCCGTCGAACGACCGGTAAGGAGCATCACATGCGCGCAGCCAACGGTTGGCGGTACTTCGTCTGCATCCTGCTCGTGGTCATCGGTGCCGTCAACCTCGTCCAAGGGCTCACCGCCTTCCTCACCCCCTCCTTCTTCCTGGCCCCCGAGTCACGGCTGCTGCTGTTGGAGTACGAGGGTTGGGGCCTGCTGTTCGGCGCCTGGGGCGTGCTGATGATCGCCGCCGGCGCGGCGGTGCTGACCGGCCACACCTGGGCGCGGGCCCTCGGCGCCTTCCTGGCCTCGGTGAACGCGCTCGCCCAACTGGTCTTCCTCATCGCCATGCCGCTGTGGTCGGCGATCGTGATCGCCATCGACATCCTGATCGTCTTCGGCCTCACGGCGGCGTGGCCGACCGCCGTCCGCGAGAGCGGCGCCACAGCCGTCTACCGGGCCGGGTACCGGGCGGCTCAGGAGAAACCCGCCACCACGCCCCGGCCCACCGCCTCCCCGGAACAGGACGGACCACGCCGCCGGTCCACGAACTGACCACACCCGACCTCCGCCCCGTTCCGCCTGTTCCGGAACGGGGCGGAGACCCCACCGACGAGGGGAACAACCTGTGGACGACCCTCCGGAGCGGGTCGGGAGAACTAGAATGGGGGCATGGCCTCCCCCCTCGACGGCGCTTGGGCGCCTCCTCCCTCCGTGTCCGCCGTGGTGATGACCCACCCCGACCGCGCCGAACGGGCCTCGCTGCTCGCCGAGCGGACCGGGCTGCCAAGGGCCGGGGTGGCGACCGACCCGGAACCGGACGGGCCGCCCACCGCCTTGCGCGCCGCCCGGGTGGCGTTCGGGGCCGCCGCGCTCCACCGCACCGATCACCACCTGGTGTTGCAGGACGACGCCCGTCTCGCCGACGGGTTCGCGGGCACCCTGGGGACCATCCTGGCCGCTCACCCCGGGTCACCGGTGTCGCTGTTCGTCGAGTGGGGCTCGCGCACCGCCGTCCTGGCCCGCTGGGCGGTGTTCACCGGGGCCGGCGCGGTCCCGGTGGTCAACCCCTACGCGCCCATCGTGGCGTTGGTCCTGCCACGGGGGCTCTCCGTGGAGCTGGCGCGCTTTTTGGAGGACACCGAGCTCTCCGGTGTGCCCGGGGATCGCGCGGTTCTACGCTTCATGCGCGAGCGCGGCCTCGCCCCGTTGGTCGCGGTGCCCAACCCGGTGGAACACGAGGACCATCCGAGCCTGGTCGGCAACGACACGCAGGGGCCTCGGAGGTCGGTCTGCTTCGCCCCCGGGCCGGTGCGCCACCGTGGTGGCGTCCTGGAACCCCCCAGGGCCCTGCCGTTCCTGCGCTGGAACCTCGGCACGCCGGTGTTGGTCGACCTGGACCACGACGTCCCCGAGGCGCACCGACCACTGGCCGCGGTCCTGGCCGGTTGGGGTACCTCGGAAGAGGACCTGGCCACGGCGTTGAAGGCACACCACGGTGGCCTGTCCGGGGTGATCCCGGAGCCGTACCTGACCTCGGTCTGGCACACCGCGGTGGCCGACGGCGCGATCCTTGAGGCCCGATGGCCCGGCACGGTGGCCGGGCTGCGCACCCGGCTGACCGAACCCCTGGTGGAGGGCGCCCTGGCCACCCTGGTCCCGGGCGCCCTGCGCACCTTCGTCGACGTCGACCGACTCGCCGAGCACCGGGCCCGGGTGGTGGAGATGACCCTGTCCGCCCTGGAGTACGGGGCAGGGCACTGCCGGGTCCCCGGCGAGGAACTCTGACCGCGAACCCCGACCGTCCCCACCCCCTGCCCATCAGCGCCTCTTGACGTGCAGCCGTCCGGTCACGGCCAGTCGGTTGTAGAGGTTGATCATCGCGATGGCGGACATCAGGGCGGCGAGTTCGGTCTCGTCGAAGTGCCCGGCCGCGGCGTCGTAGGTGGCGTCGGACACCCCGTGTTCGCCCATCTCGGTCATCTCGTCGGTGAGGGCGAAGGCGGCCCGCTCGCGGGGGGTGAAGATGTCACCCGCCTCGTACCAGGTGGGCACCAGGAAGAGGCGCTGCTGCGACTCGCCCTCCTTCAGTGCCCGCCGGGTGTGCAGGTCCACGCAGTAGGCGCAGCCGTTGAGCACCGAGGAACGCAGTTTGATCAGTTCGAGCACGGTGGTGTCGAGGTGTTCGGCCAGGAGCTGGTCGACCTCGTCGAGCTTCTTGTAGACCTGCGGGACCTTCTTCCCCCAGACCACACGGTTCTCGGCCACGGGCACTACCTCCTCGGTCGAACGTCTCGTCGAAGGCGATGCTATGTCCGGGGGCGCCCCCCGAACCGTGCACCCCACGCGGAATCGCCTCGACACACGGCGACACGGGGTGGTTCCTCCGGCTCAGTCGGGGCTCTGGGCGTCGTGGGTGAGCAACGCCAACTGGATCCTTCCGCTCAGGTCCAGCTTGGTCAGGGCGCTGGACACGTGCGCCTTGACCGTTCCCATCGACATGTACAGCCGATCGGCGATCTCGGCGTTGGACAACCCCGCCGTCACCGCCTCGGCGACCTCCCGTTCCCGGACGCTGAGCAGCTCCAGGCGCGCTCGGGCCCGTTCCCCGCGACGGGGCGCCTGGGCGCCTTCGGCCGGATCCTCCCCGGCCACCCGGTCCATCAGGGTGCGCGCGACACCGGGCGAGAGCACCGGTTCACCGGCGGCGGCCCTGCGCACCGCCTCCACGATCCGTTCCGGTTCGGTGTGTTTGAGCAGGTAGCCGGCGGCCCCGGCGCGCAGCGCCCGTACCACGGTGGCGTCGGCGTCGAAGGTGGTGAGGACGAGTACCTGCGGTCCGGTACCGTCGCCCGAACGCAGTTCCTCGGTGGCCGCGATCCCGTCCACCCCCGGCATGCGCACGTCCATCAGGACCACGTCGGGACGGTGTCCGGCGACCGCGGCGTGCACCTCGGCCCCGTCCGCGGCCTCGCCCACCACCGTGATGTCACCGTCTCCGGACAGCATCATGCGCAGTCCGGAGCGGACCAGGGGGTCGTCGTCCACGAGCAGGACGCGGATCGGGGAATCGGTCGCCACTAGGTCACCTTCCGAGGTTCGTTCTCCATGCCGTCACCGGGCCGCGCGGCCTCGGCCTCCTCCGTATGGGGCCCTGAGCCCTCGCCGGCCCCCGCCGCGGGCCAGGGCAGGGCCGCGACCAGGTGGAACCACCCGTTCTCCGGGCCGTGCTCCAGACGTCCGCCGTCCAGGCGTACCCGTTCGCCCAACCCCGCCAGCCCGACCCCGGCCCCCGGGAGCTCCAGCGCCACCAGGCCCATCGGCAACACGTTGCGCACCGCCACCTCCAGCCCGCGACCCGGCGCTCCGGTCACCGCGACCGCGACCCGCGCGCCGGGGGCGTGCTTGCGGGTGTTGGTGAGTCCCTCCTGCACGACCCGGTAGGCGGTCCGCTGCACCTGTTCGCGGGGCCGATCGCTCTCGGGAAGAGCGAGGTCGAACTCGACCCGCTCCCCGGCCTCGACCACCTCCCGGACCAACCGCGACAGGTCGTCCAGGCGCGGCTGCGGTGCGGAGCGGTCCTCCTCCGGTCCCTCCCCGACCAGGTCTCCCGAGCGCAACACGTCGAGGATGTCACCGAGTTCGTCCAGCACCCGGTGGGCGTTGTCGCGGATGACCCGCATCGCCGACCCCACCTCGGCGGGCTCCAGCGGTTCGGCCTCCCCCGTCTCGGCCCGTTCCGTGCGGTAGGCCAACGCCCCGGCGTGCACGGACAGCAGCGACATCCGGTGGGCGAGGACATCGTGCATCTCCCGCGCGATCCGGCGGCGTTCCTCCACCCGCGCCGAGATCAGACGTTCCTCGTGCATCTGTCGTTCGCGGCGCACGTCCTCGCGCAGACGTTCGACCAGGCTGCGCCGGGACCGGATCGCCGTGCCCCAGGCAAGGCAGGCACTGAGCATCACGACGATCGTCACCATGGTCACGATCGCGCCCGCGGGGTAGGGCGTGACCAGCAGCACCCAGGGCAGCGACAACACCACGGCCAACAGCGTGACCGCCGCGGCCTGCACGAAGGGCCGGTAGGCCGCGAGCGAGATCAGGGCGACGACCAGCGCGCCCACCGCCGACACCGAGAACACCGAGACCAGGGTGACGCACAGGGCCACTGTGAGGGGGTGCGAGCGTCGCAGCCACAGGCCGGCGCAGGAGAGTGGCAGGAAGGCCAGGTCCAGCCACAGCACCCAGTCCGGCACCCGGTCGACGGGGTGCAGGTCCCCGCCGTAGGAGGAGAAACCCGCCAGGCCGTAGAGCACGGCGAACGCGATCAGCAGGGCGTCCACGGCCACGTCGCGGCGGCTACGGCGACTTCGGTGGTCTGGTTCCACGCCTTGCCTCCTCCCCCATGTACCGCGGCCGTCCACCCCAGGTTAGAACGGTCACCCGTCGTCGGGCCTCGATCGTGTGGCCACCGAACCCGAGGATTCGGCGAGCCCGCCTGTCCACCCGACCGGCCGTGGATGTCCGTACGGCCGATGCGCGCGGCCCGTGTCCACGACCAGCATGGAAGGCATGAAGAGCACAGACCCGCCCACGAGTGACATTCCGGCCCTGGAGCTGGACGCGTTGACCAAGACCTTCAACGAGACCCGGGCCGCGGACGGGGTGTCCCTGGCCGTCCCCCGCGGCACGATGCTGGGGTTGGTCGGCCCCAACGGCGCGGGCAAGACCACCTCGCTGTCGATGGCGGTGGGACTGTTGCGCCCGGACTCGGGGACCGCGCGGGTCCTGGGCGTGGACGTGTGGACCGACCCGGTCGGCGCCAAACGGCGCCTGGGTGTGCTCCCCGACGGTCTCTCCTTGCCGGAGCGCCTCACCGCCGGGGAGCTCCTCGACTACTGGGGGCGGCTGCGCGGTCTCGAACGGGAGCTCACCCGTACCCGGGCCGAGGAACTGCTCCAGGTGCTGGAGCTGGATCGGGCCGAAGGGGACGGGGTCCTGGTCGCCGAGTACTCCACCGGTATGCGCAAGAAGATCGGGCTGGCCACGGCGTTGCTGCACGCGCCGGAGGTCCTGGTCCTGGACGAGCCGTACGAGGCCGTGGACCCGGTGTCGGCGCGGGTGCTGACCGCCATCCTGCGCCGGTTCACCGACGGCGGCGGGACCGTCGTCATCTCCAGCCACGTCATGGCGCTGGTCGAGCAGCTCACCGACCGGGTGTCGATCATCGCCGACGGTCGGGTGCTGGCCGACGGCACCCTCTCCGAGGTGCGGGGGACGGACGCGACCCTGGAGGACACCTTCGTGCGGCTGGTCGGAGCGCGCGAGGTCGGAGAGGGGGACCTGGCGTGGTTGAGCTCCTGATCCGACTCAAGTTCACCCTGGGCCGGCACACCAAGAGCGGTACCCGGTGGCTGACGGTGATCCTGCTCGTGGGCGGCACCGCCTCCACCTGGTTCCTGGCCGTGGCCGCCGCCTCGGACGCCGTGCGGTCGAGTCTGCTGATGCTGGCCCTGGCGGTGTGGGCGGGCTCGTGGATCCTGGGCCCGACCATCACCAACGGGGTGGGGGTACTGCGCTCGCAGTACTTCACCCTCCTGCCGCTGGACCGCGACCGGGTGGGCATGGGCCTGCTGGTGACCATGTTCGCCGGGTTCGGGCCGGCGATGACGCTGGTGTCCGCCGCCGCCCTGGTCTGGCACGCCCATGCCTCGGATCCGGCGACCCTCTTCCTGGGGCTGCTGGGCATGCTGGCGCTGGTGGTGTTCTCGGTCTCCCTGGGCCGACTGGTGTTCCGGGCGCTGGGCGCCGCGATGCACTCACGGATCGGGATGGAGATCGCCTCGCTCCAGTGGGGTCTGATCGTCGCCGGGCTGTTCTTCGGCTGGGTGGCGGTCCAGCCGGCGTTCGTCGCGGCGGGGGCCCTCACCGAGAGGGGCTTCGGAGGAACGACCGCGACGGTCCTGGCCGTGCTGCCCACCTCCTGGCCGGTGCTGGCCGTGGACGCGGCGACCGCGGGTTCGTGGAGCGCCGCCTTCGCGTGGCTGGGCGCGTTCGCGCTGTTGACCGTGGTGACGGTGCTGGTCACCGGGCGTCTGCTGGCGCCGAGCGTGTCCACGCGTGGGGTGCGCCGGCGCTCCCGTCCCCTGGGCTCCGGGGTCCTGGAGCGCCGGCGGTCGTTGCTGCCCGACACCCCGATGGGCGCGGTGGTCGGCAAGGAGCTGCGCTCCTGGTGGCGGGACCCCTGGCGCGGCCTGGAACTGAGGGCGGCCCTGTACGCGGGCCTGTTCATCGGTCTGTTGGGGCTGCTCACCGACATCCCCCAGGTCATGCTGTTCTCCGGGGTGTTCGCGGTGCTCATCATGGGCATGGGCGGGGCGAACATGTACGGGCACGACGGAACGGCCCTGTGGCTCACGGTGGTCGGTCAGGACCACGACACCCTCCGCGCCGACGTGCGCGGCAGACAGATCGCCATCGCCGTGCTCATCGCCCCGCCGGCGACCCTGCTGAGCGCGGCGGCCATCGTCGTCTCCGGTGAGTACTGGGCGGTCCCCTACGTGCTCGCCTGTCTGCTGGTGTTCGTCGGGGTGAGCAACGGGTTGGCGTCCCTGCTGTCGGTGGTGACCGTGACCCCGGGCGTCGACCCCCACAAACGCGTGGACGCCAACGACACCGGTGACAACCAGGTGCAGGTGTGGATCATGCTGCTCGCCGTCCCGCCGCTGTCGTCGCCGACCCTGGCGGTCCTGGTGTGGGGGGCGTTCCAGGGGGCGCCGTGGTGGTCGGTGCCGGTGGCCCTGCTCAACGGGGTCCTGGCCGCCTGGCTGCTGGGGCGGGTCGCCCACCGAAGGTTGGCGGGCCGGCTGCCGGAGACCTTCACCCGGATCCGCTACGGCAAGGAGATCGCGCGACAGTCGCTGTCCATGACCGGGGGCGGTCTGCTCGACCGGCTGGAACGCGGCGCGTTGGCCACCAACGAGGAGATCAAGCCGACCGGTTCCTGAGCGGGCTCCGTCGGCGGGTGAGCGGTAGTGCCAGGGCCAGACCCACGCCGGCCACCAACGCGGCGACGAACGGTACCAGCCCTGTCCCATGGGCGATGGCCGTGCCGCCCACCGCCCCGCCGAGCGCGGCACCCACGTACACGGCGCTGCTGAGCACGGCCAGGACCCGGGTCGCCGTGCGGGCTTCCACTCGATCGAGCACCAGGGCCTGCAGGGTGGGCGGCAGCGCCCAGGCCGCGGCCGACCAGCACACCAGCAGTGCACCGGTCACCACGACGTGCACCGGCGCGAGGAGCCAGAGCAGCGCGAGCGCCACCATGGTCAGGCAGAACACCCCACCCGCCAGGAAGAACGTGGCTCGGGGCCCGGACCGGTCCACCAGCCGTCCCGAGTACCGGGTGCCCAGGAGCCCGCCCACCCCGGAGACGACCAGTAGTACGGCCAGGTCCCGGGGTTCGACCTCGGACAGGCCGGCCAGGAAGGGCGCCAGGTAGGTCTGGAACCCCAGGTTGCCGGCCACCACCAGCACGGTGACCATGAGCAGCCCCATCAGGACCGGGTCGAGACGGAACCGTCCGGGGGCGCTCTCGTCGGGCTCCTTCGGTACGGGGTCGGTCTCGGGGAGGCCCCATGCGATCAGCGTCAGGGCGGCCAGCCCCAGCAGCCCGCAGAACACGAAGGTGGCGCGCCAATCGGCCACGGCCCCGATCCAGGTCCCGGTGGGCACCCCGATCAACACCGCCCCGGTCAGTCCGGTCATCACCGTGGCCAGATAGCGGCCTCGTTCGCCTTCGGGGGCGCCGCTGCTCGCCGCGGCCAGGGCCAGGGGCAGGACCACCGCGGCGGCCAGGGCCGCGACCACTCTCAGCACCATGAGGGTCACGTGGTCGTCCACTCCGAGGACGGCCAGGTTGGCCAGGACGAACACCGCCAGCGCGACCATGAGGGCACGGCGTCGAGAGGTGTGGACCAGGGCGACCGCCCACAGCGGCGCGGTGAGCGCGTACACGAGCGAGTACACCGTCACCAGTTGGCCGGCGGCGGTTTCGGAGACCCCGGTGTCGGCGGCCAGGGCGGGCAGGACCCCGATGATGACGAAGTCGTCGGTCTGCACGGTGAAGGCGGCCAGGGCGAGGGCGAGAAGCCAGAGGGGTGGGGTTCGCATAGAATAAAGGTAACACTTGTTACCCTAATGCTGTGTGCCAGAGTGTGGGGATCAAGGAGGTGCGCATGCCGCGCAGGGCCGACCCCGCACGACGCCGCGAGGTACTGGACGCCGTCATCGACCAGCTCGCGCACACCGGGGTCACCGGGTTCACGTTGCGCGGCCTCGCCCAGGGCCTGGGGCAGAGCACACGCGTGCTCACCCATCATTTCGCCGACAGGGAGGCCCTGGTCACGGCGGTGTTGGAGCGCCTGGACGAACGTCAGCACAGGGCCCTGCTCGACACCGGGGGTTGGGAGGACCCGACGGTCCCGATCGGTGACATCGTCCGGTCGGCGTGGCGGCGCAACCTGGTCGACGAACGCGCCATGACCCGGCTCATCCGCGAGATCGAAGGGCTGGCCGCCGCCGAACGCCTGCCCGTTTCCGGTATGGGCTTCGTGCGCGGACGGGCGGAGTTCGTCGCCTCCTGCCTGACCCTGCGAGGAGTCCCCGGAGGCCGGGCCTCGCACCTGGCCACCCTCCTGAACGCGGCCTTCTCCGGCCTACAGACCGATCACCTGATCACCGGCGACGTCGAACGCGTGGAGTCGGCCCTGGACGAGCTGTGCGCCTGGATCGACGCCCAGGCACCCGCCCTCAGTTAAAGGATCGATCCTTCGCACTCTCGGTCGTCTGGGCCGCCTCGACCCGGACCTTCTCGAAGACCGGGGCCAGTCCGTCCAGGAACGCGGTGAGCGCCAGCTCGAAGCTGTCCTCGTCGATCTCCGCGGCGACCTCGGCCAGCCGGTGGGCCTGGGAGAGGTTCGGATAACGGTCCTGGTAGACACGCGCGTCGTCGTCGAACCCGCGCGCGAAGGAGTTGGTGGCGGCGCCCACGACCAGGTACTTGGTGGAGGCGCCGATCATCGTGGCGAAGCGCGGCGGCCATCCGGCGCCCACCAGTCCCCCGTGGACCGCGTCGGCGCGGCGCAGCGCCTCCTCCCGACGCCCGGGCCCGGAGGCGATCACCGGCAGCAGGTTCGGGTGCTCGGCCAACGCCGCGCGGTAGGAACGGGCCCAGGCGATCAACCCGGCGCGCCAGTCCCCGCCCTCGAACTCGCTGACGTCCACGTGCGCCATGACCTCGTTGGCGACGTCGCTGAGCAGCTCCTCCTTGGTGCGGTAGTGGCTGTACAGCGAGGCGGCCTGGACGTCCAACTCCTGGGCGATCCTGCGCATGGAGAGTTTCTCCAGGCCATCTCGGTCGATGAGCGTCAGCGCGACCTGCCGGATGGCCGGCTTGCTCAGAAGCGGAGTCTTGGGTCGGGCCACGGAAAGGCTCTCCTTCTACGCTGCGCCGCCACCGGCCCGTCCGGCTCGGCGTCCGCCGATCATCGCACGACGGCGTGGTGAGGTGGGCCCGCGACCATTCGTCCTAACACTGTTCGGTTACACCCTTGCGGGGAGGGCGAGGCACACCGTACCCTCAAATAACCGAACAGCGTTAGGTTATTGGGGAGCAGCCGTGATCGATTTCTCACTGAGCGAGGAGCAGCGCGCCATCCAGAGCTGGGTGCGGACCTTCGTCGAGCGGGAGCTGATGCCGCTGGAGAACGAGGTTCTGCGGCGCGAACGCGAGGGCCACCCTCCCGGGCTGACCGCCGAGGAGCGCGACCGGCTGCGCGCCCTGGCCCGCAAGTCCGACTTCTGGGGCGTGGCCACGCCGGAGGAGTACGGCGGCATGGGCCTGGACGCGGTCAGCGAGGCCCTCATCGAGATCGAACTCGGTAGGACCTTCCTGACCTTCAAGTTCGGCGGTGAGGCCGACAACATCCTCTACTACGCCAACGAGGAGCAGAAGCGGCGCTACCTGCTGCCCACCATCGCCGGTGAGCGCAAGTCCTGCTTCGCCATCACCGAGCCCGGCGCCGGTTCCGACGCCAAGGCCATCCGCGCCAAGGCCGTCCGTGACGGCGACGAGTGGATCATCAACGGCGAGAAGACCTTCATCACCGGTGGCAACGAGGCCGACTTCACCATGGTCTTCGCCGTCACCGACCCCGAGAAGGGCGCCAACGGTGGTGTGACGTGCTTCCTCGTCGACCGCGAGATGGGCTGGACCTCCGAGCCCATCGACACCATGGGCGAGCGCCGACCCGCCTCGCTCGTCTTCCAGGACGTGCGCGTCCCGCACGCCAACGTCCTCGGCGAGGAGGGACAGGGCTTCGCGCTGGCCATGAAGTGGATCGGCAAGGGCCGCTACCTGCTGCCGGCCCGTGCCCTGGGCGGCTGCGAACGACTGCTCGACATGGCCATCGAGTACTCCAAGACCCGCGAGACCTTCGGCGCCCCGATCGCCGACCGGCAGGCCATCCAGTGGATGATCGCCGACTCCCAGACCGAGATCGAGGCGCTGCGGCTGCTGGTGCTGCACGCCGCCTGGCAGGTCTCCCAGGGGCGCGACTCACGACACGCTCAGTCCATCGCCAAGCTGTTCGGCGGGGTCAAGGCCAACGAGATCGTCGACCGTGTCATGCAGATCCACGGCGGCATGGGCTACACCCGCGAGCTGCCCATCGAACGCTTCTACCGGGACGTCCGGCTGCTGCGCATCTTCGAGGGCACCGACGAGATCCAGCGCCGCACCATCGCCCGCGACCTGCTCAAGGGCCACGTGAAGGTGGGCGCAACCCTGGGGTAGGACGAGCGGGAGGGGCAAGGGCCCGACGGGACGCCCAGGCGTGCCGCGGGCCCTTGCCGTGTCAGCCCCCGACGGGACGGAACCGGGTCAGTTGACGCCGACCAGGTCCACCACGAACACCAGGGTCTCCCCCGGCTTGATGACGCCGCCGGCGCCACGGTCGCCATAGGCCAGGTTCGGCGGGATGACCAGCTGACGACGGCCGCCCACGCGCATGCCCATGACGCCCTGCTCCCAGCCCGGGATGACCTGGCGCGCACCCAGACGGAAGTTGAGCGGCTCGCCCCGGTTCCAGCTGGCGTCGAACTCCTCGCCCGTGGAGTGGGCGACCCCGACGTACTGGACGCTGACGCTGCTGCCGTGGCCGGCCTGCTCGCCCTCGCCGATCTGGATGTCGGTGACCTCCAGGTCGGCGGGCGGCGGGCCCTCGATGAAGTCGATCTCCGGACGCTCAAGCGCCATAACGGGTCCCCTCTCGCTTCTGTGAAATGCGAGGCCCACGTTATCGGTGTTGTCGGTGCACTCGTCCCGGAATGGTTCAGTGCGACCCGACGGTCGTGGCGATCACGTGGCCCCGCCCCTCGACCTTGATGGGCCCGCTGTCGGCCTGCACGAACACCGACTCACCACGGCTCAGGGTGACGCCCTCGCCGACCTCGGCGACCAGTTCCACCTCGCCGTGCAGGACCAGGATCACGGTGGGTCCGGCCCCGGGCAGGTGCGCGGTGACGCGGCCGGGGCCGATCTCGTGCAGCGCGAACTCGGGGGCGGGCGGGCGGAACTCACGGCGCCCGTCGAGGAAGTCGGGCCGGGCGTAGGGGATGGGCAGGACGGAGAAGTCCACCACGTCGAGCAACTCGGGGGCGTCGACGTGTTTGCCGGTCAACCCGGCGCGGAGCACGTTGTCGGAGCTGGCCATCACCTCCACCGCGGTGCCCTGCAGGTAGGCGTGCAGGTTGCCCGCGGGCAGGAAGAGGGCCTGGCCCGGCCACAGGGTGAGCCGGTTCAGCAGCAGCGCGGCGATCGCCCCGGGATCGCCCGGATAGCGGGCGGCCAGGTCGGCGACGATCTCGGCGTGCGCGCAGACGCGGTCGCGTTCGACCCACTCGGCGACGAACTCGTCGATCATCCGACCGCGGTCGGCGCCCGGGAGGCTGAGCAGGCGGGTCAGGGCGGCGCGCAGCGCGGCGTGGGTGTCGGGGTGCGACAGGTCCTCGCGCAGCCGCACGGACAGGTCGGAGTCGAGACCGACCAGGTCGGCGTGGGTCGCGGCGGGTTCTCGGAAACCGCACAGGGCGTCGAACGGTTCCAGTGCGAGCAGCAGTTCGGGTTTGTGGTGGGGGTCCCGGTAGTTGCGGTGCGCGGCGTCGACCGGGATCCCGGCGCTCTCCTCGGCCTCGTATCCGGAGCGGGCGCGGGCGGCGTCGGGATGGACCTGTAGGGACAGGGGCGCCTCGGCCGCCAGGTACTTGAGGAGGTAGGGCAGACGGGCGCCGAAGCGTTCGGTGGTGGCCGGACCGAGCACGCGCTCGGGGTCCTGGGTGATCAGCTCGGGCAGGGGCCTGGAGCCGTCCCGGCAGTGCGCGGTGCTGGGCGCGCCGTGGTGGGCTCCCAGCCACAGCTCCGCCTGGGGCGTGCCGTCGGGTTCGACACCCAACAGCCGTGGGATGGCGGCCCGCGCTCCCCAGGCGTACGGTCGTACCTGGTTGGTGAGCCTGTGCATCCGCTCCCCACTTTCCCGTCTACGTGTTCTCACCCCGTGGACACCCCGGCGAGGTGGGAACAGTCTCGCGAAGGGCGGCCCCCGGGTCGACCCGGCACACCCCACTCATCGAGGTAGTGCACACTTCACCTCACCAGGTAAGCAGGCCCGTGACCGGCACGAAACCCGACTACGGCAACGAAGTTACTGGGAAGTAAACCACGTTCCCGGACGCGTGAACAGCACCACATTGTCACCTTCCGGACCCGTACAGGGGACCACGAAAACGGCCGGCGCGAGGGGAACCGGGGCCGGCATCATGCCCTCGACGCGTCCTGTTCACCGGCGGGGCACGTCGCACACGCCCCCACGAGCACGGGAGTGAGCCCATGCGGCTACGCCGAGGCGGCACCGAGGACGTTCCGACGCTGACGCGGTTGTTCGACGAGGCGGTGGCCTGGTTGACCGAACGCGGGTCCGGCGCCCAGTGGGGCACCGAACCCTGGTCGAGCGACCCCGACAAGGTGGCGAAGGTGAAGGAGATCGCCGCCGAGGAACTGTGGTTGGCGGAGGTGGACGGGACGACCGTCGGGGCACTGGCCGTCAGTGACACCCCCATCTCCTACACCCCGCCCGTGGCCGAACCCGAGCTGTACGTGCACCTGCTTCTGGTCTCCCGCGGACACCGGGGGCTCAACGTGGGCGGACGCCTGTTGGACCACGCCCGGAGGCGGGCGCGCGAGCGGGGGACGTCCCTGGTGCGGGTGGACTGCTGGGCCGGTGGGGACGGCGCCCTGGTCCGCTACTACGAGGACCAGGGCTTCACGCGGAGCCTGCGCGTGCCGGTGCGCGGCACCGAGGTCCAGGTCTTCGAGGACCGGGTGTAGGGGCCGCCGGGCTAGCGGTGACGCCGGACCCGGTCCGACTCCTCGACCAGGCGGTCGATCATCTTCTGGGTGAGTTCGGGGTCGGGTCGGCCCAGCCCGGCGATCGCCGCCATGTACAGGCCGTCCCCGGCCCGCAGGATGATCTCGGCGAGAACGGGGTCGGTGAGCTCCTCGTGCAGAAGGTCACGCCAGTGCGCGAACAGGTACTGCACGTGCCGGACCGCCTCCTCCTCCAACTCCTCGTGGCTGCGCAGGGCGGCGATGAGCGCCCAGTACAGTTCCCGTTCCTCGGGGCTCTGCGGGAGCGACGTGCGCAGGAAGACCCGGACCACGCCCTCCCCGCCCTCCCGGGCCTCCTTGAACTCGGCCTCGGCGAGCTCGACCAGCCGCTGGACCAGCCCGTTCATCAGGGCGGCCTTGGAGGGGAAGTGGTACAGCAGTCCCCCCTTGGACACCTGGGCGTCGCGCGCCACGGCCTCCAGGGTCACCGCGGAGTAACCGACGCCGACGAGGATGTCCTGGAGCGAGTCGAGGATGCGGTCACGTGTGTTCGAAGTACTCACGATTGACACTGTACCGGCTGGACGGTACTGTACCGGCTGGACGGTTGAAGAGTCCCGGTCCTGCGTCCCGCGGCCCGACCGGTCGACCAGACTTCCCGCCCAGCCCGGACACGACGACACCTCGCGTCCCGGGCCACCTCCGCGCCCTCACACGAGTCGCGCGAGACCCTGCGATCCGATAACGAGGGAAAGATGAGTTCCGCCAAGGCCGGAAACGGCCCTGTCCGCGCACACGGGGGCGACGGGGCCCCGCCCGCGCTCGCGGGTCCGCGCGAGTGGGCCGCACTCGCGGTCCTGGTCCTGCCCGTGGTCCTGATCTCGGTCGACATGACCGTGTTGGGGTTCGCCGTACCCGCGCTGAGCGAGGCGCTTCGCCCCACCTCCGGTCAACTGCTGTGGATCGTCGACATCTACGGCTTCATCCTGGCCGGCCTGCTGATCACCATGGGTTCGCTCGGTGACCGGATCGGGCGACGACGCCTGCTGATGACGGGATCGGCCGCCTTCGGCGTGGCCTCCCTGCTCGCGGCCTTCGCGCCCAACGCCGAGACCCTGATCGTCGCCCGCGCCCTGCTGGGCGTCGCGGGCGCCTCACTGATGCCCTCGACCCTGTCGTTGCTGCGCAACATCTTCCTGGACCCACGCCAGCGCCTGCTCGCCATCGCGATCTGGGCGTCCGGGTTCTCCGGTGGCGCCGCCCTCGGCCCGATCCTGGGCGGCTGGTTGCTGGAACACTTCTTCTGGGGCTCGGTGTTCCTGATCAACCTGCCGGTGATGGCGCTCATCCTGATCCTGGTGCCGTTGCTGGTGCGCGAGTCGCGCAACACCGACTCCGGCCGGATCGACCTGGTCAGCGTGGTGCTGTCGCTCGGCGCCATGCTGCCCGTCGTGTACGGGATCAAGAAGCTGGCCTCCGAGGGCCTGACGGTGGCGCCGGTCGTCTCCCTCGTGCTCGGCCTGGCCCTGGGCTACCTGTTCGTCCGACGCCAGCGCAAGCTCGCGGACCCGCTCATCGACGTCGACCTGTTCCGCTCACGGGTGTTCAGCGTCGCCGTGGTCACCAACCTGATGATCGTGTTCTCGATGGTGGGGTCGCTGTTCTTCCTCACCCAGTACCTGCAACTGGTCCTCGGTGTCTCGCCCATGCGCGCCGGCATCGTGCTGGTGCCCGGTCTGGTGATCTCCGTCGTCGCCGGCCTGGTCGCCGCCCGGGTGGCCCGCCACCTGAGCCTGTCCACCGTGCTCGGGGTGTCCCTGACCGTCACCGCGAGCGGGTTCGCCGCCCTGCTGTTCACGCCCGCCGACGACGTCACTCGTGGTGTGGTCCTGGTCGCCACGGCGTTCGCGCTGATCGCCCTGGGCACCGGTTTCGCCGAGACCCTGACCAACGGCGCCATCATGTCCGCGGCCCCGCCCAAGCGGGCAGGCGCCGCCTCGGCGATCTCCGAGACCGCCTACGAGATGGGCGGAGCGCTCGGTGTGGCCGTGCTGGGCAGTGTGCTGACCGCGTTCTACCGGACCAACCTGACCGAACTGGACGGGGTTCCGACCGCGGCCACCGAGGCGGCACGGGAGACGTTGGGCGGCGCGGCCACCGCCGCGGACCAGGTGGGCGGTGGCGCGGGCGCGGCCCTGATGGACGGCGCGCGGGCCGCGTTCACCGACGGCATGCACCTGACCTCGACGATCGCCGTGGTGATCGTGCTGGTCGCGGCCGTTCAAGCCTGGTTCCTGCTGCGAGGGCGGGGCAACCCGGCCGTGGAGACCCCGGTCCCGGCCTCGACCCAGGTGTCCGAATCCGAAGAGGGCGCACGAGCCCGGGTTCGGTGAGGTAGGGGCGGCCCCGGGGAGCGTGTTCTCCCCGGGGCCGCCCCCTGTGGTTCATGGCACATCCGATCGGTGACCGAGGTCCCCGACTCCACGCCGAGGGACGGAACCGGCGGGGGCCTACGTCCCCGGCAACCGGAGTAGTTCCACATCCGTCCCCGGGCCTTCCGGTGGGACCACCGCGTAGGCCCGGGCCAGCGCGGCCCCTCGCAGACTCCCCGGTCGGTCGTGACCCACCGGTTCGGCGCGACCGTCCACCACGCGCACCGCCACCAGCCGGGTCCGCCCCCCGTTCCGTCCTCGGACCTCACCGACCAACGGCGCTCGACCCAACCCCAGGGTCGCCTCGTCCCGGCGGACCATCCCGGCCAGCAGTGGGACCAGCAGTGTGAGGGAGGCGACCAGCGCGGCGTTCGGATTGCCGGGCAGACCCACGAAGACGGTCTCCTCGGTGTGCGCCAACAACTGCGGGTGTCCCGGTCTACAGGCCACCCCGTCCACCACCACGTTCGCTCCGAGTCCGTTCAGGACGGCGCGCAGATGGTCGGCCGGGCCCTTGGAGGAGGATCCGCACACCACCACCACGTCGGCCCCGCCCCCGATCAACGCCTCGCGCAGGTCGTCATGGCCGTCACCCAGGTGGCGCGTACGCAGCAGTCGGCCGCCCGCCCAGGACACCACCCCGGGCATCAGCGGGCCGATGGCGTCACGTACCGCTCCCTCCCCCGGTAGTCCGTCGGCGGTGATCTCGTCCCCGGTGACCAGTACCTCCACGGTGGGCAGCCGCACCGGCAGCGTGTCGTGCCCCAGCGAGGCGGCCAGTCCCAGCGCCGCCGGGGTGACCTCGGTGCCCGCCTCCAGCACGGTCTCGCCGGGGGCGGTCTCCTCACCGCTCCAGCGCACGTGCCGGCCGGGCGGCGCTTCCCCGCTCACCCACCCGTCCACGACCTCGGCGTGTTCGTAGGGCAACACCGACTCGGTGCCCTTGGGAACCCGCGCGCCCGTGGCGATCTCCACCGCCTCTCCGGCGGTCAACGACAGTCCGGCCACCGGGGTACCCGCCAGTTGGGTTCCGGTCGGTTTCCATGGGGGTGGGCCGGCCACCGCGTACCCGTCCATCGCCGAGGCGTCGAAGGCGGGCAGTCCCACCAACGCCTTCAGGTCTTCGGCCAACCGGCCGCCCAGGGCCCCCTCCAGCGGAAGGTCCACCACGGGACAACCCCGCCGCTCCCCCAGTCCCCGGGCCAGCTCCCGAGCCCTTGACCAGGTCGTCTCCCCCTGGTGTCTCCCGCACTCCTCCGCCACGGTCAGATCCTCCTTCTCCGGCAAGGTGCGCCCCGTCCCTACCGGGCCCTGTGTCGCGGACGCTACCGGGTGCCCTCGGCACGTCGACCACCGCCGCACCCAACCCCGCCCAACATCGATTTTGCCGTCCGTCGAATCTCCGCTAAAGTCTTAACCAGCGGCAAGGCACGGCCCCGGCAAAAACCGGTGGTCAGGCCCGAAAGCACGCGGACGTGGCTCAGCTGGTAGAGCATCACCTTGCCAAGGTGAGGGTCGCGGGTTCGAATCCCGTCGTCCGCTCGGAGGAGACGCTGGTGCGGTTCACCCCGCCCACGTGTACTCGGTGGAGTGGCCGAGAGGCGAGGCAGCGGCCTGCAAAGCCGTCTACACGGGTTCGAATCCCGTCTCCACCTCCCAGTTCCACCCAGGGCGATTAGCTCAGTTGGTTAGAGCACTACCTCGACACGGTAGGGGTCACAGGTTCGAGTCCTGTATCGCCCACAAGTAGCACCGCGGGTCAGAGAGTTATCTGACTGTGGCGGCGAAGAAGATCATCATCGAAGCGGGTTCCTCCGGGAGCCCGCTTTCGCTGTTTACACGGAAGTGCTCTTCGAGTTCGGTTTCCTGCCCTCGAAGGCACATCAACACCTCCCCCAAATGCGGGAGCGCGAGGCCGGTGTGAACGACACTGGTTCGCATGACGGAGGAACGCTCCACTCGTCCACCGGCTCCGAGTGATCTCCTACCCGATCTCACCACCGAACAACTGCGTGCGCTCCACCAGATCGGACGTCAGTGGGATCGCGTCGCCGGAGAGTCCGAGGAGTGGCGCCGCGCCCTTCCCGTGGACCCGAATGTGGGCAGCTACCCGGCACGCCACCAGGTCCGGCAGCCACGCTACGAACGCTTCGTCACCGTCTCCGAACTCGGCGCGGACCCAAGAACCACACTCGCCTCGGAAACTCCCGGCGAAGCCTCCACACCCGCGGGCCGCGCCGGTTACCGCCTACGCCGAGTACTCCTGGGGCCGGCCCTGAAGAGCACCGCGCTGGTCCGCGAACGCATGCGCAAACTCGTCGCCCTGCCCGTGCTGTCCTCCGACGCCCTCTCCTCCGTCGCCTACGGCCCCGAGGCCATGCTCACCATCCTCGTCATCGCCGGTGTGGCGGGCCTGTCCCTGTCCCTGCCGATCGCCCTCATGATCATGCTGATGATGCTGGTGGTGGGACTCTCCTACCGACAGACCATCCGCGCCTATCCCAACGGCGGCGGCTCCTACATCGTCGCCCGCCACAACCTCGGGCCGACACCCGGCCTCCTGGCGGCGGGCGGCCTCATCGTCGACTACGTCCTCACCGTCGCGGTGTCGATCGTCGCGGGCATCGCGGCGATCACCTCCGCGTTGCCCGCGCTGAGCGGAGCCACCGTTCCGCTCGGCCTGGGAGTCATGGCCCTGCTCCTGGCCGGGAACCTGCGCGGGGTGCGCCAGGCGGGAATCCTCTTCGCCGTCCCCAGTTACGTCTTCGTGTTCTCGGTCGGCGCCGTGATCGTCGTCGGTCTCGTCGACGCGGCGCTCCGAGGTTTCCCCCCGGCGCCCACAACCCAGGTCAACGCCACCACGGGCGTCACGCTGTTCCTCATCCTGAGGGCCTTCACGTCAGGGGCCACCGCCCTGACCGGAATCGAAGCCATCACCAACGCCGTCCCGGCGTTCGAACCCGTCGAATGGCGCAACGCTCGCACCGCTCTGACCTGGGTGGTTCTCACATTGTTGGCGCTGTTCGGTGGTCTGATGGCCCTCATCCTGGTCACCGGTACGGTTCCGGCACCGGGGCAGACCGTGCTCTCACAGCTGGCCCGGCACTCCTTCGGGACCGGAGCCATGTACGTGCTCGTCCAGGCGAGTACGGCGGCCATCCTCCTGCTGGCCGCCAACACCGCCTACAACGACTTCCCACGGGTCCTGTCCCTGCTGGCACGGGACCACTACGCTCCACGCGGCTTCATGCGCATGGGTGACCGACTGGCCTACAGCAACGGCATCCTCCTGCTCTCGGTCGCGGCCGCCCTGATCTTCGTCTCCTTCGGCGGCGACACGACCTCCCTGATCCCGCTGTACGCGGTCGGTGTGTTCTTGGCGTTCACGCTCTCGCAGGCGGGCATGGTGGTGCACTGGTGGCGCTCACGCGCACGGCACTGGCGCAAGAGCCTCGCCTTCAACGCCGCGGGGGCCGTGATGTGCGCGGCGGTGTTCGTCACCGCCGCGATCGTCAAGTTCAGTGCGGGAGCGTGGGTGGCGCTCCTGGCCGTGGCCGTGTTCGTCACCGTGGCCGTGCGCGTGCGGGTCCACTACGACACCGTCGGGCGTGCGCTTCGCCTGCGCCCCCACGCGGCCTCCGCTCCGGGCGGCCCGATCAGTGTGGTCCGTCGTCCACCCGATGAGGGAGCCCACACGATGGCGGGTTCGAGCCGGGCGGGGAGGACAAGCGACCGGGAAGCCGAGGAGACCCCCGAGGAGATCCACCACCTGTCGGTCGTGCCCGTCGAGACGCTGGATCTGGCCAACATCCGCGCCCTGGCCTACGCGGCGTCACTCCGACAACCGGTCCTCGCCGTCCACCTCAGCCCTTCCGAGGAAGAAGCGGAGAGGATGCGCGGGTACTGGCTGCAGTGGGGAGACCATCTGCCCCTGGAAGTGGTGGTCTGCCCCTACCGGACGATCATCGCGCCGTTGGTGAACTACGTCGAGGCGCTGCACGAACAACGGTCGGACCTGACGATCACGGTGATCCTGGCCGAGGTGGTGCCCCTGCGCTGGTGGCACCGGCTACTCCACGACCGGATGGCCTTTCGGCTCAGGCACGCCCTGCGTGAACGTCCCAAGATCGTCGTCACCACCGTGCCCTTCCACGTCTGAGCCATCGTCGTGGCGACCCATGGAATCGTCGGAGCGGCGGCCGACCACCGGGAGATTCGAGTCCTGTATCGCCCACATGTAACACCGAAGGCCAGAACCCACGGTTCTGGCCTTCGGTGTTTCCCGGGCTTCCTTTGGGAGGTGCCTCAGGCCTCGTACTCGGTGATCGACTCGGCGATCCCGTCGACCATCTCGACCGAGGCCAGGATGACGGTCCCGTTCGCGAGAGTGGCGTCGAACTCGTCGAAGTCGCACCTCACCTCGCCGGTGTCGGGGTCCTGAACACCTTCGGCGCAGGCGTAGATCCCAGCGATGATCGTGGTGTCCTCGGCCACATAGAACGCCGTGCCGTCGACGCGGTATTCGCCCGGGGCGATGTACTCCAGCTCTCCCGTGGCGGTCCCGGTGAACCCACCGGATTCCTCCGGGGCCTCGGGTTCGACGGAGTCGTAGTGGCTGTCGTTGTCGTACTCGGTGACCGACTCGGCGTTGCCCTCCTCGTTCACCTCGACCTCGGCGAAGACGGCCGTGTCCCCCTGGACGGTGGTTTCGAGCGTCTCCAGGTCGCACTCCACGATTCCGAAGCCGATCTCGTCGACACCGTCTTCGGCGGGGCAGACGTGATGGCCGCCCAGGATCCGTGTGTCCTCGGCGATGTAGAAGGCCTGTCCGTCGATGATGAACTCGCCCGGGGCCAGGAACTCCAGCTCGCCCGCCAGAGTCTCCACCCCTTCGTCGACCTGGGAGTTCTCGCCCGTATGCGCGGGGTCGACCGATGACACCGCGTCGACCATTCCCTGGGCCGAGCAGGCCGCGGAACCGACGACCACCAGACCAGAGGTCGCGAGGGCCAGGACGCTGGAACGGACATCGAGCTTCATGATGTTCCTTTCTTCCCAAGGAAGGACGTGGAAAATTGCGGACAGGTGGCTGTGATCAAGCCTGTGAAAGTGATTTCGGGGATGCGGAAATCGCGCTATGAGTGGAAATCGGTATTCGGGAAACCCCGTTCTTGTCAGTGGCCCTCATCGAGAGGTGGTGTGACCTCTGGATTACGCCCCATCGGCTTCGGGAGCCGGTGCACCGGACGGGTTCGACCGTCGAGGCGACCCGGTCCGGCTCGACGACCGGTCGTCCGCGCCCGACGGGTTGGTCGCTCCTGCCGTCGCCCTACATGTGTCTGTGTCGGTTTCGGTGTCAGGATCTGTGTCAGTGTGGCTGCTTTCTGTGTGTTCCGATGGTGGTCGGGACACTTGAGTTCTGTCGGGGGAGGATATTTTTCGGAGATCCGACCGAGACGCAGGCCTCCTGGGGAAAACTTCCTGGTCAGGCCGTCATAGCGTTCTCACGGGCTGTATCCGACCGCATGATGTACATCGACTCGCGATGGACCTTCGGTTCACGGTCGAGCGCGTCGATGTTCGCGGAAACCCTTGTGCACAGGGGTTTTTGTTGCGCAGAGGGTCTGCGCGCGAGGAGAATGACCGATGATCCCCCGAATCGTCCCCCGCGCAGGAAGGCGCCGATGAACACCCCGCGTATCCCCCTGGACACGACCGTTCCCCACTCCGCACGGGTGATGAACTTCTGGTTGGGGGGCAAGGACCACTATCCGGTCGATCGCGCTCTGGGAGAACAGGTCGAATCGGCCTTCCCCGAGATCGTCGAGGTGATGCGCGCCGATCGCCGGTTCCTCCTCCGCTCGGTCACCCATCTGGCCCGGGAAGAGGGCGTCCGCCAGTTCCTGGACATCGGGACCGGTCTTCCCACCGCGAACAACACCCACGAGGTCGCCCAAGCGGTCGCCCCCGAGTCCAAGATCGTCTACGTCGACAACGATCCCCTGGTCCTCACGCACGCCCGGGCCCTGCTGACCAGCACCGAGGAGGGCACCACCGACTACATCGACGCCGACCTGCTCGACCCGCGGGCACTACTGGCCCAGGCCCGCGAGCACCTGGACTTCACCCGACCGATCGGGTTGGTCATCATGGGCACGCTCGGCCACTTCCCCGCCGACGAGCGAACCTACGCCGTGGCGCGCGCCTACGTGGACGCCCTGCCCTCGGGGAGCTTCCTGGCCCTGTGCGACAGCACCGACACCAGCCCGCAGATCGTGGAGGCGGCCAAGGCCTGGAACGAGAACGCGGCCCAACCCATCCACTTGCGCACCCCGGAGCAGATCGGCGCCTTCTTCGAGGGGTTGGAGCTGTTGGATCCCGGCGTGGTCTCCGTCCCGTTCTGGCGGCCAGAGGAGAGCCGGGTGGGCTCTGTCCGAGAGGTCGCCCAGTACGGCGGTGTCGCCCGCAAGTCCTGAGCCCGTATGGACGTCTCCGTTTCCCGGGCACGCCGGTGCCCCCGCATTGTCCGTGCGGGTGTTTCAATGAAATGACCAGGGAGGGAGTCGAGATGTCTGAGCGGTTCAGCGTGGGCGACCACGTGACCTGGAACTCGGAGGCGGGGCACGTCTCGGGCACGGTGACGAAGGTGCACACGAAGGACTTCGACTACAAGGGCCACACCCGCCGGGCGTCGAAGGACGATCCGCAGTACGAGATCAAGAGCGACAAGACCGACCACGTCGCCGCCCACAAGGGCAGCGCCTTGCGGCCGGTCGATGAATGAGCCGTTCTTCACGATCGGGCACTCCAACCGGACGCTCGGCGAGTTCGTCGAGCTGCTCCGGGAGCCCCACGTCGAGCTGATCGTCGATGTTCGGCGGCTTCCGGGTTCCACCCGATATCCGTGGTTCGACCAGGACCCGCTCTCAGCCGCCCTCGGTGAGGTGGGGATCCGATATCGGCGCGCCGAGGGGTTGACCGGACGTCGTCCGGTGAGCAAGGACGTGCCCTTCGAGGTCAATGCCTGGTGGGAGAACCGCGGCTTCCACAACTACGCCGACCACGCGCTCTCGGACGAGTTCCGAAGTGCCCTCGCCGAGCTGCGGGAGTGGGGACGCACGCGACGCGCGGCCGTGATGTGTTCCGAGGCGGTGTGGTGGCGGTGCCACCGGAGGATCATCGCCGATCACCTCCTCGCCCACGCCGAGTACGTGCGGCACATCCTCGGCGTCGACCACATCGACGCGGCGCGGCCGAGTCCTGGTGCCGTCATCGATCCCCACCGCGACGTCACATATCCGGTCACCGGCTAGCGGCTCGCACGGTCAGGGGCCGGGACCGCGCGACGCGATCCCGGCCGCACCGGCTAGTAGTAGCGAGGGAAGCCCGACCAGTCGGGGCTGCGCTTCTCCAGGAACGCCGTCTTGCCCTCCACGGCCTCCTCGGTCATGTAGGCGAGCCGGGTCGCCTCTCCCGCGAACAGCTGCTGCCCGAGCATCCCGTCGTCGGGAAGGTTGAAGGCGTACTTGAGCATCCGGATCGCCTGCGGCGATTGGTCGGCGATGTCGGTGGCCATCCGCACCGCGGTGTCCTCCAGCTCGCCGTGATCGGCCACGGTGTTGACCGCGCCCATCTCCTGCATCTCGGTGGCAGAGTACGGCCGGGCCAGGAAGAAGATCTCCCGCGCCCGCTTCTGGCCGACCTGACGGGCCAGCAGCGCGGAACCGTACCCACCGTCGAACGATCCGACGGTGGCGTCCGTCTGTTTGAAGAACCCGTGCTGTCGTGAGGCGACGGTCAGGTCGCACACCACGTGGAGCGAATGTCCGCCGCCGGCCGCCCAGCCGTTGACCACGGCGATGACGACCTTGGGCATGGAGCGGATCAACCGCTGGACCTCCAGGATGTGCAACCGGCCTTGGTCGGCCTTGCGCTGTTCGCCACCGTCCTCACCGCCCTCGTACAGGTAGCCGTCCCGACCGCGCACCCTCTGGTCCCCGCCGGAGCAGAAGGCCCAACCGCCGTCCTTGGCGGACGGCCCGTTCCCGGTGAGCAGGACGGTACCGATCGCCGTCCAGGAGCGCGCGTGCTCCATCGCCGTGTAGAGCTCGTCGACCGTGTGCGGCCGGAAGGCGTTGCGCACCTCCGGACGGTCGAAGGCGATACGCACCGCACCGATGTCCTTGCCCGCGCCACTACGCGCGGGTCCGACATAGCGGTGGTAGGTGATGTCGGTGAAGTCGAAGCCCTCGACCTTCCTCCATTCAGACTCTCTGAACGGCTGCTCGCTCGCCGACGTTTCCATCCCTTTTCCTCTTTTCCGTGACGCCATTGGGGGCTCAACGCTGTCGCGTGTCGATCAAGATCATCCCAGGTGGCGTCGAGCCCGCCGTCAGGTGCTCAGGCGGCGCAGGTGGGCGACCGTGGCGTCGGTGACGGGATGGTCCACTCCGAGTTCTTCCAGGTAGGCCCGGGCCGCTTCCATCTCGTGGACGCGGCGGCCGGCGTGCTGAAGTGTGCCATCGACGAGGCGGTCGACCAGGGCCGCACCGTTCTCACCGAACTCGGCGGCGATCTGGTCACGGAGGTCGCCGTCCGCTCCGACCGCGCTCGCGGCGTCGAGCGACTCGATGATCAACGCCGCGAGGCCCTTCATGAACACGCTGCGCAGCATCTTGCGGGCGGCGGCGTCACCGGCCTCTTCGGAGATCGCGCGCACGGGAGTGCCCAGGGGCGAGAGCGCGGCGGCGAAGGCTCGGGCTCCGCTGCCGGCGGCGAGCAGCGGTGTCCGACTGCCCGCCCGTGGGACGGGGGCCATGACCGCGACGTCGGCGAAGGGAACACCGGCGCCGGAGGCCAGGGACCCGAGCGCCTTCTTCTCCCCCGGGGAGAGGGTGTTCAGGTCCGCGTAGACCGCTGAGGCGGGCATCAGGGCCAGTACCCGCGTCGCGACCTTCTCCGCGGCGTCGGGGCCCACGAGGCTGATGACGATCTCCGCCTCGGCGAGCGCCTCCGCCGGCTCGGGATACTGCACGATGGGCGAGTCGGGCAACGCGACGAACGGATCGTAGCCCTGGACCCGGGCCCCGGCCTCGGCGAGTCCTTCGCCGATGAGCCTGCCGGCCTCTCCCAGGCCGACCATTGTGATGACGGTCATCGCGTCCTCCTGTACCAAGTGCCCTTCAGATGTGAACAACATTGTTTACAATAATGCACACCAAGATGAGCGAAAGGAAGACCATGACCCAGGAGGCAGTAGACCAGGGGACCCGGGAGAGCGTCAGTGACGCCGACCGCGTGGCCTCGCGCCTTCGCCAGGCCATCGTCGCCGGCGACTTCGCCCCCCGACAGCGTCTGGTGGAGACCGACCTCATCGAGATGTTCGACGCCAGCCGGGGCGCGGTGCGCGCGGCCCTGGCGACCCTCACCGTGGAGGGCCTGGTGGAGAAGATCCGCAACCGGGGAGCCCGGGTGCGGGCCGTCGACCTGGACGAGGCGTTGGAGATCGTGGAGGTGCGCGCGGCCCTGGAATCGATGTGCGCGGCCCGCGCGGCCGAGCGCGTCGACGACGCGGGCATGGCGCGCCTACGCGACTTGGGCGAGGTGATGCGCGGGGCGGTGGACTCGGGCGACGGAGAGGCCTATTCGCAGGCCAACCGTGATCTGCACCAGGCCGTGATGGACATCAGCGGATCCAAGGTGGCACCCGACATCGTCCAGCGTCTGCGCGCCCAGAACGTGCGGTACCGAATCCAGTTGTCCATGCAGCCGCATCGCCCGGCCACGTCGCTTCCCGAGCACCTGGAGATCGTGGAGGCGGTCTGCGCGAAGGACCCCGAACGCGCCGCGAACGCGATGCGGGCGCACCTGGAGAGCGTCTTCTCGGCGACGAAGGAGTACTTCGGAAACCGGAAGTAAAACCACAAAGCACGTGTTCTATGACACACCCCCCGGAGGCGACCCGCCCTGACCTGACGTTACGTGGGCATTGACGGATGTGACCAAGATCGTTAACAATGTCGCTCACTAGTTCGTTAGCGAAGGGGCGGCATGTCGCATCACCAAGAACCCACCGCACACGCCCGCCGGCTCGTCCAGGGTGCCTATGACATCCACGTTCACATCGCCCCCGATGTGATGAAGCGCAGGGTCGGCGATCTCGAACTCGCCCCCCGTTTCAAGCGGCACGGCCTGGCGGGCTTCGTGCTCAAGTCCCACTACACCCCCACCACCGAACGCGCCGAGGTCGTCCGCAACGTCCACCCGGACGTGGACGTACTCGGCGCCATCACCCTCAACGCCTCCGTGGGCGGTCTCAACCCCGTCGCGGTCGAGATCGCGGCACGGGGCGGAGCACAGTTCGTCTGGCTCCCGACCGTGGACAGCGACAACCAGCGCAGCTGCCTCGCCGAGGCCCCCGAGGGCTCCACCCCTCCCATGTGGGCACAGATCCAGCAGGACCTGCGCGACGACGGGATCATCAGTCCCACCGTCGACGTGCTCGACGAGAACGGCGAGGTGGTCCTGGCCGCCCGCCAGGTCCTCGACGTCATCGCCAGGCACGACATGACGCTGGCCACCGGGCACCTGCACGGTGACGAGTCGTCCAAGGTCATCGCCTACGCCCGTGAACGCGGCGTGCGACGCATCGTCGTCACCCACCCCGAGTTCACCTCCCAGCGCATCCCCGCCGAGAACCAGAAGACGCTCGCCGAGCACGGCGCCTACCTGGAGCGCTGCCTGACCACCCCGCTGACCGGCAAGGTGTCCTGGCGGGTGTGGCTGGACAACATCCGCGCGGCCGGCCCCGAGTCCTCCGTCATCAGCTCGGACCTGGGCCAGCCCTTCAACCCACCGGTGGAGGACGGCCTCGCCCTGGCCGCGGACGTCCTGCTCAAGGACGGTTTCTCCGACCATGAGGTGCGCCTGATGGTCGTGCACAACTCGCGCCGGCTCGCGGGAGCCGACCCACTGCCCGACGCCCCGTCGGCCCACCACGAGGAAGAGGCGGTCACCACATGAGCGTCGTTCTGGAGGTCGAGCACCTCACCAAGGAGTTCCAACGCGACGACGTGGCCACGGTGGCCCTGCGGGACTTCAACCTCACCATCGAAGAGGGAACCTTCGTCACCATCCTGGGCCGGTCCGGTTGCGGCAAGTCCACGATGTTGAACCTGCTCTCCGGGCTCTCCAAGCCCACCTCGGGCCAGGTGTTGCACCGGGGCAGGGCGCACACCGGCCCCACGCCCGACATCGGCTACCTGACCCAGACCGACACGCTCATGCCCTGGCGGAGCGTACGGCGCAACGTCGAGATGCCCATGGAGATCGCGGGCGTGGACAAGGCGGAGCGCGAGGCCAAGGCCCTTGAGCTCGTCGCCACGGTCGGCCTGTCCGACTTCGCCGACAACTACCCGCGGGAGCTCTCCGGCGGTATGCGTCGCCGCGCGAGTCTGGCCCGCATGCTCGCCAACGGTGCCGAGACCATCCTGATGGACGAGCCCTTCGGCGCCTTGGACGCCCAGTTGCGCTCCGAACTCCAGGGCGAGCTACTGCGGCTGTGGTCCAAGACCGGGCACACCATCGTGTTCGTCACCCACGACATCGAGGAGGCCCTGCTGCTCGGCGACCGCGTCGTCGTCCTGGGCCCGCTCGGCACCATCCTGCTCGACCAGGAAGTGGACATCGAGCGCCCGCGCGACCCCGACGAGACCAAGGTGCGACCGCGGTTCGTGGAACTGCACTCCACGTTGACCGCCGCGCTGAAGAAAGGAGCGCGGTGATGACCACCGGATCGGTTTCCGCCACGCGGACCAACGACGGACTGAGCACGAGCGGCCCGGTCAAAGAGGACCGCCGCCGCAGTTGGTGGGACCGCCACGGCCGCACCACCCTGGTGTGGGGGCTGCGAGCGGGGGCCCTACTGCTCTTCCTCGTGCTCTGGCAGTTGGCCGGCGGCCTGGTCGCCAACCCCATGTTCGTCTCCGACCCGATCGCCGTCGGGGAGCAGCTGGTCGCCTGGATCCGGGACGGCACCCTGGGCACGCACACCTGGATCACCATCCAGGAAGTGGTGCTCGGTTACGTCATCGGTGCCCTCACCGGCGCGCTCGCCGGTTTCGTGCTCGCCTCGGTCCGTCTCGTCTACGACGTGTTCGAGCCGTTCATGATGGCGCTGTACTCGATTCCCAAGGTGGCGCTCGCCCCACTGTTCATCGTGTGGTTCGGCATCGGCCTGGACATGAAGGTCATCCTGGCGGCCGTCAGCGTGTTCTTCCTGGTCTTCCTCAACACCGCCGCCGGGGTCCGCGACGTGGACCGCGGCCTGATCGACGCCGTCCGGCTGATGGGCGGGTCGAACAAGGACGTCGCCTTCAAGGTCGTGCTGCCGGCCTCCATGTCCGGTCTGTTGACCGGTCTGAAGGTCTCCATTCCCTACGCGCTCATCGGCGCGGTGATCGGTGAACTCGTCGCCTCCAACCGCGGCCTGGGTTACCTCATCAACGACGCCGCCGCGCAGTTCAACACCGCTGGTGTGTTCGCCGCGGTCGTGGTCCTGACCGCGCTGGCCATGGTCCTCAACGCCCTCGTGAGCGTTCTGTCCTCCCGCGCCAACCGCTGGAAGCCGCTCGACTCCGAGTAGCGCCCCTCCCAACACTCGATCGAGAGCCACATCATGAAACTCAGCACCCACCTCAGGACGGCCGCCGCCATCGCGGCGACCGCGAGCCTCATCGCGACCTCGGGCTGCGCCGACGGCGGCGGCTCCGACCCGAACGTTCTCAACGTGGGCCAGATCAGCGACTCCGTCGCGTTCTTCCCGCTCCACGTCGCCGAGGAGAACGGCTACTTCGAAGAGGAGGGCGTCGAGCTCGGCGAGCGTCCTCGCCTGGGCACCGGCGCCAAGCTCGCGGCGGCCCTGACCTCGGGCTCCATCGACGTGGCCGCCGGGGTCCTCACCGACACGTTCAACCTCGCCGAGAACGACCCCGACACGCGGCTCACCGGCTCGCTGGTCACCGAGTACTACGTGGACGTGGTGACGGCCCCGGACTTCGACGGGGACCCGGACGCGCCCCTGGAGGAGAAGATCCAGGCCCTGGAGGGCAAGAACATCGGCATCACCGGCCCGGGTTCGGGAACCGAGGCGCTGCTGATCTACCTGTTCGAGCAGGCGGGAATGGACGCCAACACCGACGCCACCCTGGTGAACCTGGGCGCCGTGTCGTCGTCGGCCATCGGTGCCCTGTCCTCGGGGCAGGTGGACGCCCTGGCCTTCTTCCAACCGGCCGGGCAGATGGCCGAGGCCGAGGGCGCCGGCGAGATCTACCTGTCGCCGCAGCGCGGCGACATCCCCGACATGTCCGGGGCGCTGCACGGAGCGCTGTTCAGCACCTCCGACGTGATCGAGAACAAGAGCGAGCAGATCGAGGGCTTCAACCGCGCCATCAACCGCGCGCTGGAGTTCATCGAGTCCGACCCCGAGGGGACCGCGGAGCTGCTCTCGTCCTACATGGACGGCACCGACCCCGAGGCGGTCGAGGCGCTCACCGAGATCCTCCCGCAGGAGTTCGCCACCTCCACGCAGGTGGGGCGGGACGCCTTCGGTGTCGCGACCGACTTCCACGTGGAGTCCGGTCTGGTCGACGAGGCTCCCGACTACGACGAGCTGGTCTGGTCCGAGGTCCGGGAATAGCGCCGCGAGGATGAAGATGAGAGTTTCGAGCACACCATCGGTCCGCGGGGGCCGACGCGCGATCCCCTCCGTGCTGATGCGCGGCGGTACCTCCCGCGGGCCGTTCTTCGCCCGTGCCGACCTGCCCGACGACGACGAGACCCTCGCCCGGGTGTTGCGGTCCGCCCTCGGTTCCCCCCACCCGTTGCAGGTCGACGGGTTGGGGGGCGGGCACCCGCTCACCTCCAAGGCGGGCATCGTCGGCCCGAGCAGCGAGCCGGGGGCCGACCTCGACTTCCGGTTCGCCCAGCTCAGGCCGGACGACGACTCGGTGGACATGAACGCCAACTGCGGCAACCTGCTGGCCGCCGTGGTGCCCTTCGCCATCGAGACCGGGATGGTCGTGCCCGTCGAGGACACCACCACCGTGCGGGTGCGCACCCTCAACACCGGGGCCATCGCCCACATCTCGGTGCGCACGCCCGAGCAGGGCGGCGAGCGGGGCGTGAAGTACGACGGCGACACCCGAATCGACGGCGTCCCGGGCACCTCCGCTCCGGTGACGATCGGGTTCCTCGACACCGCCGGGTCGATCGCCGGTTCCCTGCTGCCGACGGGGAACCGACGTGACGCGGTCGAGCTTCCCGGCGTGGGATCGATCGACGTCACCTGCGTCGACAACGGACAACCCCTCGTCATCGTGGGCGCCTCCGCTCTGGGCGTGACCGGGCGGGAGAGTCCCGCCGAACTCACCGCCGACCCGGAGCTGCGCGAGCGGGTGGAGACGTTGCGCCTGATCTGCGGCGAGCTCATGGGACTGGGCGACGTCTCGGACCGCAACTATCCCAAGATGACGCTGGTCTCGCCGCCCGAGGACGGCGGCGCCCTGACCACCCGCAGCTTCATCCCTCGGGTGGTCCACGAATCCATCGGCGTGCTGGCCGCCGTCACCGCCGCCACCGCCTGCGTGCTACCGGGCACGGTCGCGCACGAATCGGCGACCCTCCCGGTCGCGAACGACACCGATACCACCCTGGCCATCGAACACCCGAGCGGCGCCTTCGAGGTGCGGCTCGGCCAGGACCCCGGGGATCCCACCCGCATCACCCGTTCGGCGCTCGTGCGCACCGCACGCGCGCTCATGGCCGGAGAGCTCTACGTCCCTCTGGGCATCTGGAATCCCTGAAGAAGGAAGCACACTGATGATCATCGACTGCCACGGGCACTTCACCACCGCACCCGCCGCGCTCGGCGACTGGCGTCAAGCTCAGATCGCCGCGCTCGACGGTGGTCCCCAGCCCGCTGATCCGAACATCGGCGACGAGGACCTGCGCGAGGCGATCGAGGGCAACCAGCTCCGCCTCATGGACGATCGCGGCATCGACCTGACCGTGTTCTCACCGCGGGCCTCCTTCATGGCCCACCACGTCGGCGACGCGGCCACCTCCTCCCGGTGGGCCGCGATCTGCAACGACCTCATCGCCCGGGTGTCTGAACTCTTCCCCGAGCGCTTCGCCACCGCCGCCATGCTGCCGCAGTCCCCCGGCGTGGACCCGGCCGAGTGCCTGCCCGAGCTGCGTCGCGCCGTGGAGGAACTCGACGCGGTGGCGATCAACCTCAACCCGGACCCCTCCGGTGGACTGTGGGACTCGCCCCCGCTCACCGATCGGTCCTGGTACCCCATCTACGAGGCGATGTGCGAGTACGACATCCCCGCGATGGTGCACGTGTCCACCAGTGTCAACCCGGCCTTCCACACCACCGGGGCGCACTACCTCAACGCCGACACCACGGCCTTCATGCAGCTGGTCCAGGGCGACCTGTTCGCCGACTTCCCGGACCTGAAGCTGATCATCCCGCACGGCGGCGGCGCGGCCCCCTACCACTGGGGCCGCTTCCGCGGGCTGGCCATGGCGTTGGGCAAGCCGGAGCTGGAGGAACACGTGATGCGCAACGTCTACTTCGACACCTGCGTGTACCACCAGCCCGGCATCGACCTGCTGTTCGACGTCGTCCCGAACGAGAACATCCTCTTCGCCTCGGAGATGATCGGCGCCGTCCGCGACGTCGACCCGTGCTCGGGCCACTACTTCGACGACACCGGCCGCTACATCGAGGGCGTGAAGCTGCCCGACGCCGAACGCGAGGCGATCTTGGAAGGCAACGTCCGCCGCGTCTACCCGCGCCTGGACGCCAGGTTGAAGCGCCAGGGCCGCTGAGTACCACTCCACATCCCGTCCACCCACTCACGAGGAGAGTCATGACCGAGCTCGGAGTCGTCCACCGTTCCATCGAGCGCGCCGCCCCGGAGGCGGTCGAGGCGCTGTCCCACTTCGGGGTCGCCACCGTGCACGAGGCGCAGGGCCGCACCGGCCTGCTGCGGCCCTACGTCCGACCGATCTACCCGGAGGCGAAGCTGTGCGGGACGGCCGTCACCGTGCTGCTCCAGCCCGGGGACAACTGGATGTTCCACGTCGCCGCCGAACAGATCCGACCCGGTGACGTGGTCGTGGCCGGCTGCACCACCGAGTCCGAGGACGGGTTCTTCGGTGAGCTGCTGGCGACCTCCTTCCGGGCCAGGGGCGCGGCCGGCCTGATCATCGACGGCGGCTGCCGCGACGTCGCCGAGCTCTCCGAGATGGACTTCCCGGTGTTCAGCCGCTCCATCAACGCCAAGGGCACCGTGAAGGCGACGCTGGGATCGGTCAACGTGCCCGTCACCGTGGCCAACGCCCTGGTCGAGCCGGGTGACGTCGTCGTCGCGGACGCCGACGGTGTCGTGGTGGTGCCGCGCGAGTCCGCCGCTCAGGTGGCCGAGGCGTCTCGACTCCGTGAGGAGAACGAGGAGTCCAAGCGTGCCCGGTTCCGCGACGGCGAGCTGGGGCTGGACATGTACAAGATGCGCGAGAAGCTGGCCACGGCCGGCCTGCGCTACGTCGACTGATCGGCGCCTCGCCTCCCGGGTGAAGGGCACCTCGACGGCATCCACCGGATGGTGGGTGCCGTCGTCGTTCGAGCGCGCTTCCTCGGTGGATCACCGCCGGGGCGGCCGGGGTCGGCGAGACGTCACCGACCCCGCACCGGGCGCACACCGGGTCCGGACGGGCCCCTTTCCTGGCCGTGCGGGGATTCACATCAACCTCCGGGTCCCGTAGCCTCTCCTTTACTCGTCAGTAACTTTTTCGTTCCAGGCGGAGAGGACACGACTCGTGAAGGTGCCCCCAATGCCCACGAAGGGTCGGCCCCGGGGCGGTACCAATCCCCTGGCCGATGTCCCCGTGGAGTTCGCCGACCACTTCCGCGCCCACGTCGAACCCCTCATCGACGTGGTGGTGGCCCGGATCCACGAGAGCGTGCCCGAATACCTGCGGCCCGGCAACGAGGTGTACGCCGCCGCCACCCGCACCGCGGTCCGTGAGGCCCTGACCGTGTTCCTGGACCGGGTGGGGGTGGCCGATCCGCCCGAGCACCGACTCTGGGAGCGATTCCGCATGCTCGGCGAGGCCGAGGTCCACGAGGGCCGCAGCCTCGACGACCTCCAGACCGCGATGCGCACCGCCCTGGTCATCATGTGGCGCGAACTCCTGAAGGTTCAGGAACAGCGCCCCGAACTCCTGCCCCAGCGGCACATCGGCCCGGTCGCCGAGGCCGCGTTCCTGTTCCTGGAGGAGATGGCCTCCGCCGCCTCCGAGGGCTACAACCAGGCGCGGGCCCGGGCATCGGGAGAACTCCAACGACGTCGGGGGCGCCTGGTCGACCTGTTGTTGTCCGACCCGGCCCCCTCGCCCCGGGCCATCGCCGACCTGGCCTCCTCCGCCCAGTGGCGCGTCCCCGACAAGGTGGCGGTGATCGTCCTCCAAGGAGACGGGAAGGAGACGGCCCCGCCCACTCTGCCCTCCGACGTGCTGCACGACTTCCACCGGTCCGACCCCTGTCTCGTGCTCCCCGATCCGGAAGGGCCCGGCAGGATGCGGACCCTGGAACGCCTGTTGCGCGGCCGGCACGCCGCGGCGGGTCCGGCCGTGGACGTCACCGAGACGGCCCTCTCCCTGAACCACGCGCGCGAGACCCTCGAACTGGTCGAGTCGGGGGTGGTGCCCGCCGACGGGATCTCCCTGTGGAGCGAACACCTCACGCCGCTCCTGCTGTTGCGGGACCGGGATCTGATGCGGGAGATGACCATCTCCCGGTTGGCCCCCATGCGGGAGCTGTCCGACGGGCAACGCGAGCGCCTGTCCGAGACCCTCCTGCTCTGGTTGCAGCACGGGTACAACGCCAAGCGGGTGGCCGAGGTACAGCACCTCCACCCGCAGACGGTGCGGTATCGCCTGCGCCGACTGACGGAGCTGTTCGGCGATCGGCTGGAGGAGCCCGATCCGCGTTTCGAGCTGGAGATGGCGCTGCGGGTGGAGCGATTGCTCCGGTCGACCCCGCCCACATGAGAACGGCCGCCGGGACGAGGTTCCCGGCGACCGTGTCACTCCATCCGTGTCACTGGTGTCAGCAGGTGCTGGAGTCCGGTTCCCCGACCAACCGCCCGCTGAGCCAGTCCTGAGCACGTTGGGTGTCCAGGAAGAAGCTCGTCAGGTGCGGCCCGGAGAAGGTCCGTCGCCACTCCACCGAAGCGCCCCCGGCGCAGTAGGCGTCGCGCAACTCCTCGCCCTGCTCGATCGGGATGACGTCATCGCCCGAGGAGTGGTAGAGGTACAGCGGCGCCTCCGGCACGGTCTCGCCGGGCTTGTTCTCCTGAAGCCGGGCCTGCCACTCGGGACTGTTGATGAGGTCGACGTCGACCGTCTCGTCCATGGTCATGCCGGCACCGGAGGTCAGCGCCTCGATCATGCAGCCGTCGACCGAGGCGTCCAGGAGCCGCTGCCCCTTCTCGGTGAGGTGCTCCTCGAAGGACAGCTCGGGATAGGCCGCCGCGAAACCGTAGGCGGTGAAGCCCACGAAGGCGAAGTAGAGACTGCCGTCCAACTGGTCGGCGACCTGCGTCAGGTCCGCCGGAACACCCCCGGCGGCCACACCGGCCAGCGACAGTTCGGGGGCGTAGTCGGGCTGCATCTGACCGGCCCACACCGAGGCCCCGCCGCCCTGGGAGAATCCGCTGACGCCCATCGGCGCCTCGGCGGAGATGTCGAGTTCGTCCATGCGGGTCGCGGCGCGCAGACCGTCCAGCACCGCCGCGCCCTGGGAGTGGCCCACCATGTAGGTGTGCGGTGAGGGCGTGCCCAGCCCCTCGTAGTCGGTGACCACCAGCGCGTGCCCCTGGTCGATGACGTTCTTCATCATCGAGGCCTCGTAGTCCAGGCCCTGTTCCAGGCCGATGGAGGGAGCACAGTGGGAGCCCAGGCCGTGGGTGCCGATGGCGTAGGAGACCAGGGGACGCTCGCCCTCGCCCTCCCACTCCGCGTCGGGGACCATGACGGTGCCGGTGACCGCCATCGGCTCGCCCATGGCGTTCGTGGACAGGTACATCACCCGCCACACGTCGGCGTCGAACTCGCCGACGCCCAGGGGCGCGGTGTAGGCCTCGGCGGGTTCGGCGCGGACGACGTCGCCGGGCTCACCCTGGGGCAGGGGGTCCGGGGGAAGATAGAAGTCGTTGCGGGCTTCGGGGGAATCGGCTTCGGGCTGGTCGAGCTCCTCCCAGTCCTCAAGCGCTTCGGCGACCTCGACGTCCGTGGGCTCCTGGGCCACGGACGGTTCCATGTCGGCCGCCGCTGCCACCGGTTGCAGTGCCAGCACGGCGCCGAGCGCGCCGGCGGTGCAGGCCACCGCGGCGGTCCTTCGCAGACCGGGTGTGCGGGGTTGGTGTTCCACGACTTGCTCCAGATCTCCTGTGCGAATCGCGCATGACGCGCGACACATAGACCTTGTCGCGGAAACGACACGTGACACTACGCACCGTGCTGAGCGTCCGGCAAGAAGTTTCACTCACCCCGAGACACTCAGGGCTCGGTGGGGTCGGTGGGTCCGAGACTTCCAGCCAGAGGGAGGCAGCGGAGCCCGGTATTGGGTGCTGGTTCTCCCCTGAGTTATCCACAGGCGGGAGAGTTCGGGGTGGTGAACCGTTCCGCCCACGTGATCCCATTGATCTTGGGGGAGCCGCTGGTTTCGCCGGCTTTGTGCTGCTCGGGGTGGGTGGGTGTGGTGGGGGTGGGGTGTGGGGTGCCTCAGGTTTTTGGTTCTTGGGGTTGGTGGGGGTGCTCGGGTGGTTGGTGGGGCGCCTCAGGTTTCTGGCTCTGGGGGTTGTTGGGCGTTGCTCGGGTGGTTCTCCCTCCTTCCCCGCCGCGTGATTGTTGCCGCCCGCACCGCACGCGTCAAGGCGATGTTGAGTTACTCATCAGCGGGGCTGGTGGCCTTGACCCGTACGGCACGGGCGGCGGTTTGGCGGCTATCGGGGAAGGGGGGAGAGTGGTTGAGGTCCCAAGGGCCCTGTGGGCCTGCGGCCCACTCCGGCCGCAGACGGCCGGATCCGTTCCCTTCCGCCTGGTGTCCTCGTGGGCCGCGCCGCCACTACGTGACGGGTGAGGTAACGAAGGGCCCGCTACAGGTGAGGCTCAGGGCGAGTCGCGTCCCAGCGGTAGCCGGCTCTGGCGGTGGGAAAGTCGCGGGAAAAAGGGGTTGTGGATAACCCAGAATGGCCACCCCATCTATGGTAGGCGCATTCGTCGACTCGGAAATAGGTTGAATATACCAGCCAGTAAGTCTGCCCTTCTTGGGGGTGTTCGCATATAATCAGAGTATGAGTTTTCCTCCCAGCACACCACGCCCGACCGGGAACACCCCGGTCGATCAGGCGATGGCGGGTGCGCGGGAGTTGGCGGTGGAATTCTCCGGCCGGGATGTCCCGTTCGGGTGCGAAGCCGATGTGCTCGCCCAGTTCGGCCGCCTCAACCAGGAAACAGACCGGATCCGCTATGGGATGCTGCCCGCCCTGGCCCGGATGGAGGCCACCGGTGCCCTGTTGGAAGAGGGTGGCCAGCGCAGCATCCAGGCGTGGATCACTCACCAGTGGGGCACCTCTCCGGCTGAGGCCCGCGATCTCGCCATCCTCGCCCGGGCGTTGTACAAGCAGCAGTTGCCGCTCGTAGAAGAGGCCTTCCAGGGCGAAGTCTTGTCGTTGGGTGAGGCGTGCGCGATCGCGACCTCCACGGAAAAGGCCACCGCTGAGTGGGCGAAGGTCCTGGAAACGGTGGATGAGGAATTCCGCGCGGAGCGCCCTTCGGTGGAGGGTTTTCGGGCTCGGTTGGAATTCGGGCTGATCGGTTTCAAGGCCGAGTGCCCGCAGACCTCGGTGCGCCAGTTGCGGGACGCGGCGAAATGGTTCGTGGCCCGCCTGGACCCGGATAAGGCCGACCGGGACTATGACGAAACGTTCGAGAAGCGGGGCGCGCAGTTCTCCCCCACCTTCGAGTCCGGGTTCCTGTTGCGGATGTGGGGGCCGGGGGCCGACAACGAGCTCATCCAGGCCGCCCTGGAGGCGTACACCCAGCCGTACGGTCCCGATAATGCCGCCACCCCGAAGCACCAGCGAGTCTATGACGCAATGATGCGCATCTTCGAGACCGCCCTGACCCACCGGGGTTGCTCCAGTCTGAGCCGGCAGCCGTTGGCGACCCTCAACATCACCGTCCCCCTCAAACGCTTCCTCGGAGACGAAACCGCTGAACCCGCCGTCACGGAGGACGGTGTGGTCATCCCCGACCAGATGGTGTCCCGCCTGACCCCCAACAGCTGGCTGCGCCGGTTCGTGACCGACGAGGAAGGTCAAACCCTGCTGGATGTGGGGCAGAAGAAGCGGTGCGCCCCGGACCCGGTCCGTCAGGCGGCCGGGTTCAAGAAGTCCTACTGCGAATGGCACCAGGGCTGTGATGTGCCGCGTAGCTGGTCCCAATACGACCACATCGTCCCCTTCTCCCACGGCGGGGCCACCAGCGCCGACAACATGCAGATCCTGTGCTCCACCCACAACCGGCTCAAGCACCGGCTCCAGACCAAGATGAACCGGAAGATCTGGGAACACCACCACGCCCAGAACCGCCAGGACACCGAGACCAGCGGGGACAGGGACGGGGAAGGAGAGCCAGCCCCAGCCACCGCGCCCTGACCACCACCACCCGTTTCCACTAGGCGGAACACCACCCCGGAGAGACCACCCCATCTGGGTGTCAGACCCCAAGGGCCCCGTGCCCTGTGGGGATATCAGCATGCCCACACCCCGAACCCCCACCCAGAGCCACATCCCAGGGCCCTGGGTGGCCCCATTGGGGGGGTGTCGGCAGCACACATGCCAGCATCGGCTCCTACTGCGAGTACCGGCACCACTGCCACCCCCACCGCCGGGTACCGGCAACGAGACTGCTCCCGCCCCCGTCACCGCTACCGGCGCCGGTGCCGGGGACTGATGGGGGCCTCGGCGTGGTCTTGCTACCAGTGCCGGCTACCGCAGGGACGCGGCCGGCCCCGTGCCTGGCCTGTAGCGGGCCCTTCGTGACCGGGCCCGTCACGTAGTGGCGACGCGCTCAACGAGGACACCAGGCGGAAGGGAAGGGATCCGGCCGCTTGCGGCCGGAGTGGGCCGAAGGCCCACAGGGCCTTGGGACCTCAACCACTCTCCCCCCTTCCCCGATAGCCGCCAAACCGCCGCCCGTGCCGTACGGGTCAAGGCCACCAGCACCGCTGCCAGAGCACCCGACATTGCCTTGACGCGTGTGGTGCGGGCGGCAACAATCACGCGGCGGGGAAGGAGGGAGAACCCACCCCCACCCCGCCCAACCACCGGCAGGCTCTCGACCCCAGGCGCCCCACCAACACACCCCACACCAACTCCGCCTCATCCTTCAGGGGACCCGGCCACCCAAAACCCTTCAGCTCAGCCGCGCCGAGAACACCGAGAACAGAGCGGCACATGGTTCTCAAGGGCCCATGGTCATGAGCCTTCGAGCACATCGGCATGTGTCGGGCAGCCCCGATACTCCGGGAAGAGGGACGTTCGGCAGACTGGACGGCCATCCGCCCAAGGGTTACTTCCGAAGAACGAGGCACGCGATGACCACTCACCCCCGACGACCCACGCACGGAGCACGGGGCGGTCTGCTTCGTCCGTCCATGTCCCCCTGGGCCGACCTGCGCGAACCCGCGGCGGACGACGCCCCGGGACGGTTGCGCGCGGTGTTCCTCGGGGTCTCCACGATCCTGCTCACCGACGGCGAGACCGCAGTACTGACCGACGGTTTCTTCAGTCGCCCGAGCAAGCTCGACCTGGCGTTCAAGCGGCTCGCCCCGAACCGGGCCCGGGTGGAGGCCGCACTCGCGCGCTTCGGCATCTCCCGCCTGGACGCGGTGTTCGTGGTGCACTCCCACTTCGACCACGCGCTCGACGCCCCCATGGTGGCCGAGCTGACCGGGGCTCGGCTCATCGGTTCGGGGTCCACCTACAACATCGCCGCCGGTCAGGGGATGGACGGTGGCCGCTTCGACCAAGCGAACCTGGGCGAACCGATGCGGTTCGGTTCGCTCACGCTCACCGCGCTGTCGGCGGAGCACAGCCCCGGCGACATCGCCCCCGGTGTGATCGGCCGCCCGTTGCGGGCCGGGCGCGCCGGCGACTTCAAGACGGGTGACTGCTACTCGCTGCACGTGGCCCATCCCGACGGGGAGTTGCTGATCCACGCCAGCGCCAACTGGCTGCCGGGTGCCCTCGACGGCCACCAGGCGGACACGGTCTACCTGGGGGTGGGCACGCTCGGCAAACAGGACCGGGGGTTCCGGTCCGACTACTGGCACCACGTCGTGGAGCGCACCGGCGCGCGGCGCGTGGTGCCGATCCACTGGGACGACTTCACCATCTCCCTTAAGCAGCCGCCACGGCCGCTGCCTCGGGTGGTCGACGACCTCGGCTCGACCCTGGACTTCCTGTCCAGGCGCGCGGAGGACGAGGGTGTGGACCTGGCGCTGCCGGTCCTGGGCCGGAGCACCGATCCGTTCAGGACCTGAACCACCCGCCTATGGGCCCGCGCGAAGTCGCCCGGGCATCGGCCGGGGGAACCACCGCCGGCCCGCCGCCACAGAAGTGGGGCAGCGGGCCGTGTCCCATGGCGGCGGATCAGGACCGCCAGGTTCGCACCACGTGCAGCACGACCGCGATCACGGCGAGGATCCCCCACGCCATTCCCTCGGGGGTGGACTCGGCCGCCCAGGCGGCGGCGACGATACCGAGCGCGCCCCACCCGGCGACCTTGCGCGTGCGTTCGAAGCGCGTGGCGGAGCCGGATCGCTCGTGCTCCCCCTGATCCTTTGGTGCGGTCTCCGATTCCATACGCGTGGCCAGCGAATCGGCGATCTCGGTGTCGAAGTCCGGGCCGAGTTCGCGCGCAGTGGAGATCGCGGTGGCGATCTCGTCGCGCAGGTCGGTGGCGCGGGTGGGGGGTGTGGTGGCGGTCCAACCGTGCGGGTCGGTGGTTCGAGCGGGGGGTGTGGTGGCCATGATGCCTCTCCTCCAACGGTTTCACCGGTCGTAGCAGCCCGAGGGCGAAGTTCTGAGCTTATGGCACGGTCTCCGCCCCGGGTATAGCCACGCGGCGTGGCGAAGCGGCCGTTCGCACTGGTCAGGATGCGGAGGCGAACGTCCTGCGCTACCATTTCGAACATAGGTTCGATAACGGCGTCTTCCCCTTCTGCCGGTCACGGAAGGGGTGTCACCGGTGTTCGCGCATCTGCGTTCGACGTCGTCGTTCTCCTTCCGGCACGGCACCGTGCCGCCCGCGGCCCTGGTCGAACGGGCCGCCCTCAATCGACAACCGGTGCTGGCCCTCACCGACAGGGACGGGCTCTTCGGGGTCGCCGAACACCTTCGCGCCTGCGCGGAAAGCGGGGTGCGTCCCGCGCTCGGGGTCGACCTGGCCCTGGCCTCGCCCGAGGGCGGCCGGGTGGTCCTGCTGGCCCGCGGCGCCCGAGGCTGGGCGAACCTGTGCCGTCTGGTCACCTGCGTCCACCACTCCCCCGGTCCGGTGGCCGCCACCCCCGAGCAGATCGCCGAACACCGCGAAGGGCTGGTGGTGCTGCTCGGCAACGACTCCGACGTGGGCCGCGCCATGGCCCAGGGCCTCCCCGTGCGCGCCCGCGACCTGCTGCGCGCCTGGCGGGACCTGGGTGTGGAGATCGCATTGGCCCCGCACGACCACGGCGCCGCCGGGCAACGCCGCACCGCCCGGGACCTGGTTCGTCTGGCCGACGACGAACACGTGCTGGCGGTGCTCACCAACGCCGCCCGCTATCCGACCGGCGAACACGCCGGGGTGGCACGGGCCCTGGACCGGATTCGCGCCCACGCCCCCGGCGGGTACCGACCCGAACCCCGCACCGACCGCGCCCACCTGGCCACAGGCGAGGAGATGCGCCTCATCGCGACCGGGGTGTGCGGCGGCGACATCGCCCGCGCCCGACGCCTGGTCGCCCACACCCTGGCCCTGGCCACCTCCTGCGCCCTGGACCCCGTCGCCGACCTGGGCTGGGGCCGTCTCCACCTGCCCACCCGGCCCGATGCCGCCGCCGAGCTGCGTTCCCTGGTCGGCGACGGAGCCATTCGTATGGGGCGGGCCGCCGAGGAACGCGCCCGGCACGAGTTGGAGATCATCGACCGGATGGGGCTGGCGAGCTACTTCCTCACCGTGGCCGACGCCGCCCGAGCCATCCGGGACAAGGACATCCGCTGCTTCGCGCGCGGATCGGCCGTGGGCAGCCTCGTCGTGCACCTGCTCGGGATATCCGCGATCGACCCCCTGGAGCACGGGCTCTCGTTCGAGCGGTTCTGCACCCCGAGCCGGCCCGGCCTGCCGGATGTGGACCTGGACGTGGAGTCGGCGCGCAGGTTGGAGGCCTACGACGCGGTGATCGCCGCCCACCCAGGGGCGAGCGCGGCCGTGGCGATGATGGAGACCTATCGGGCGCGCAGCGCCCTGCGCGACGCCGGGACCGCCCTGTCCCTGCCCTCGGCGGAGGTCGACCGGATCGCCTCGGTCTTCCCCCGGGTCCGGGCGTCCCGGATCACCGAGACCGCGCGTGAACTCCCCGAACTACGGAACCTGGACGGTCTGGACACCGCACACGTGAAGAAGCTGTTCGCGCTGGCCGAGCGGCTGTCCGGGCTGCCCCGCCACGTGGCGATGCACCCCTGTGGTCTAGTGCTGTCCGACCACGCCCTGGGCGACCGGGTCCCCACCCAACCCTCGGGCGCCGGTTACCCGATGGTGCAGGCCGACAAGGAGGACGTGGAACACCTGGGTCTGCTCAAGCTGGACGTGTTGGGGGTGAGGATGCAGTCGTCACTGGCGCACACCGTCGAGGAGATCGGCCGAACCGAGGGGACGCGCCCGGACCTGGAGGCCTTGCCGGACAGCGACCCGGCCACCGCCCACATGATCGGTGCCTCCCACACCCTGGGCTGCTTCCAGATCGAGAGCCCGGGACAGCGCGAACTGGTGTCCCGGCTTCGCCCGCGCGGGGTCGCCGACCTGATCGCCGACATCTCCCTGTTCCGGCCGGGTCCCATGGGCACCGACATGGTCGGCGCCTACCTGGGGGCGCGGGAGGGCACGGAGCCGCCCCGGCTGCCCCATCCGTCCCTGGCCCCCGTGCTGGCCGAGACCGGTGGCGCGCTGCTCTACCACGAACAGCTCCTGCGCGCCTTGGACACCATGACCGGTTGCGGGGCCGACGAGGCCGAGGCGATGCGGCGCGCGCTGGCCACCGACCAGGGGCGTCGGGAGGTGGAGACGCGGGTTCGTGTCCTGATGACCGAGCGCGGGCACGACGAGCGGACGATCGAGGACACGTGGCGGCTGGTGGCGGCCTTCGGAAACTTCGGGTTCTGCAAGGCGCACGCCGCCGCGTTCGCCCTGCCCACCCACCAGTCCGCCTACCTCAAACGGCACTTCCCGGCGGCGTTCTTCGCGGGGGTGATGTCCCATGATCCCGGCATGTACCCACGTCGGGTGCTGTTGCACGACGCCCGCAGGCTGGGGGTTCCGGTGCTCGCGTTGGACGTGAACGTCTCCGGCCGGCACTGGCACGTGGACACCGACGCCGAGGGGCGGTGGGGTCTGCGGCCGTCCCTGTCGGACGTGGGCGCCCTCACCAGGGCCGAACTCGACCGGTTGCTGACCCGGCGGCCGTTCACCGACCCGCGCGACCTGCTCGCCCGGGCGTCCCTGTCCCGTGAGTCGATGGACAACCTGGTGTTGGCCGGGGCCCTGGACTCCCTGGCCGGGGTCACCGGTGCCCCCGGTGCCCCGGACCGGCGTGACGTCCTCGTGCACGCCCACGCCCTGGTCCGTGCGCACGGAGTGGCCCGTGGGGGAGGTCGCCGCGTCGTGGCGAGTACGGCCGACCAGCTCTCGTTGGACACCGACCCCACGGAGGTACCGGTGGGGGCGGGGATAAGGGCGGGGACTGCGATGACGCACGACGAACGCGTCGCCGAGGAGCTGCGGGTGCTGGGCTACGAGCTGTCCGGGCACCTTTTGGACCGGTACGCCGAACACCTGGCCGGGCTTGCCTCCGCCCACGACCTCGTACAGGCCGAGGACCTGCACCGGGTTCCGGACGGGGCGCGGGTCATGGTCGCGGGGGTGCGGGTCTGCACGCAGACCCCGCCCACGCGGTCGGGGCGCAGGGTCGTCTTCACCACCGTGGAGGACCGGACCGGGTTGGTCGACGTGGCCCTGTTCGAGGACGCCCAACGGCACTCGGCGGCCTCGGTGTTCGGCTCCGACCTGGTGGTGGTCCACGGACGGGTGCGGCGGGCGGCCCCGGGCGCGCTGCCCACCCTCACCGCCACCCGGGTCCGGCCTCTTGACGGGAACGCCGGCGCCTCATCCGGAAAGGGGTGAGACGCCGGCGTCGGTGCGGTTCGTTCGGGGTCTGATCAGGGTCTTGGTCGTGGAGGAGGGGTCAGGCTCGGGTGATGGCGAGGAAGGCGTCCCACTCGGAGGAGGGGAAGGGGATGTGTCCGTCGGTGGGGTGCTTGGAGTCCCGGAGGGCCGCACCACAGGGGAGTTCGGCGACCTCGACACAGTCGTTATTGACGCCACTGTGACTGCTCTTCCGGAAGTCGGTGGGGATGTGTGCAACCTCGACACAGTTGCCGTTGACACCGCTGTAGCTGCTCTTGTGGAAGCTGGGGAAGTGGGCGACCTCCACACACTCGCCGTTAACACCGCTGTAGCTGCTCTTACGCCACGCCAGCTCAGTCACTGCTCTCACTCTTCTAGCTCGTCGAGGATGCGTTCGATGAAGGACAGAGACTGCGCTGGCGTGAGCGAACACCCCTGCGCGTTTCCGAACATGTCGTTGAACATCCTGATCTGATCGCACTCTTCGAGGTACAGGCTAGTCGCCGGGTTCTCTAGGTACGCAATGCTCGAATCTCGAATGTCTGGGAAGTCCATGACGATGAAGGTCCCCTCAGTAGCAGGATGTGCTCCTGCCGCGAACGGGAGAACGAAGATGTCCACGTTGTGACGTGACGCCATGTTGATCAGGTGCTGCAACTGTTCCCGCATCACCTCCTCTGACCCGACCATGCGCTGTAGAGCGGCTTCATCGATGATGGCCTGGTAGCTCGGTGGGTTCACTTCGTTCAGGATGCCTTGCCGGGCAACCCGCGCAGCGACTCGCTGAGCGATCTCGCCGTCGTTCCGAACCTTGTTGGCGCGAAACACGGCGTCGGCGTATGCAGGAGTTTGCAGCATCCCTGGAACAACTTGTGCGTGATAAGTCCGAAACGCGCATGCTTCGGCTTCGAAGTCGGGAAGCATTTGAGGGAGTACGTCCTTGTAGCGAGACCACCAACCGCGTTGCTTCGCGTCGCGCGCGAGCGAGTGCATCGCTTCCCTGGTTGAGGGGTCATTCACCCCATAGAGGTCGAGGAGCTTATCCAAGGCATTGGTCGGAACACTCTTTGATTCGGCCTGCTCCATCTTGCCCAGGTTCGATTTGCTCAATTCTGTCTGTTTTGCGGCCTCATTCAGAGTCAGCCCCGCCTCAGAGCGCAGGCGTCTGAGCTCGGAGGACAGGCGGCGCCGTCGAATACTGGGGCTGTAGGGCGTGGGCATGCGGTGAGCCTAACGGAGACGAACAGATTGAGGAATCCTAAGTTTAGCATTGACAGTTGAGGATTCCTAGATCAATATGGACACGAGGTCGGTGACTGGAGTCTCACAGAGAGTCGCAGTCGCTCAGATTATGCCGTGCCCCTTTCCCTCCTCCGGGAAATCGTGAAGGTCGTTGGCCTAGCGGGTGCGTCGAATTGTCCATTTCCCTCACCTTTGTGACAGGAGTTCTATTCGCCATGCCCGTAAACGCACCTTTGGCCGATCTGCCCGACGTCACCCTCCCGCTCGGCGAACTCGTCCCGCCGTTCCAGCGGCACTACTTCACCGGCCCCGACGACATCCGCTTCTTCAAGTCCCGCTGCTACACCTTCGGCCGCTCGGTCCAGTACATGCCGCTGGTCCGCGCCTTCCTGGACACCTGCGCAGCCGAGCGCGGCACCGACTACCGCTACCTGTTCACCCTGCTCGGCTCAGAGCTCGCCAACAACGCGCTGACCCACACCCGCTCCGGGCAGCCCTACGGCCACTACACCCTCAAGTGCGAACGCCGAGACAACGGACTACGCCTGACCTGCCGCGACCAAGGAAGCAAGCACACCGACCAGAAGGATCAGCCGAACCGGTTCGAGCACCTGACCACCCACGCCTCACGCCTGACCGGCGACGCCGAATCCGGGCGCGGACTGGCGATGATCGACTCCCTGGCCACCAACTGGGGCGACAACGGGTTCACCGGCACCCGACAGGTCTGGTTCTTCCTCGCCTACGACCTGTCCGGCAGCAGCTGGAACAGCCTGCTGTGACCCACCCACCCCAGCAAGCACAGCAGTACATCGCGCCATAGACGCGAAACGGGCCCAGAAAGCGCGCCAACGCCTTCCGGGCCCTCAGATCCCAAAATCCACACACTTGCACATGCTTAGAAAGCAGGATCAGTGACGCATCCTATCCCCGCACCCCGCCCCTCCAGTGACCCGCTCTACCGCACCCGCCCGGGGCTGCCCCGGCGCGGTCCGCTCATCGGCCCGGTCTGCCCCACCTGCGCCCACCCCTCCTGCCGCCGGATCCGCGCCGAGGAGCTGCCCATCCTGGGAGGTCACAAGGCCGAGTACCGCGACGAACACGCCTTCGCGGCCTCCGTCCAGGCCCGCAACCGACACCTGATCGTCTGGTACGGGGAGAAGACCGGTTCGTTCTGGGTGGCCTCCTCCACCGGCCTGGCCGAAGTGCCCGACGCCGCGACCCTCACCCACCTCCTGACCCCCGAACCCGAACCGGAACCGCACCCCGAACCGACCCCGTTCCTGAGGCCGTACCTGAATCCGACGAACCCGAACCTGAACCCGGTGCTGATCTGAGTCGGAAGGCCTGATGCCGGTGGGTCGTGCGGCACTTCGCACCTGGGCCCTTCCTCCCGATTCGCGCGCCACACCCACCTTGGAGAGGCGCGGCGGGGTCCCATGAGGCACTCTCGAAGGAAACCGCCGTTGAGGGGGAGGAACACGGATGGCCGAGAACGGAACGCCGAAGGTGGCCGTGGGTGTCGACGGGTCGGCGACGGCCGAGAGGGCCTTGGGCTGGGCCGCGTCCGAGGCCGCGCATCGCGGGTGGCCTCTGCACGTGGTCCACGCCCTGGCCATGCCGTTGGTGATGTCGGTGTACGCCGGGCCCACCCGGTTCCCGCCGAACGAGGAGATCACCGAGCAGGGGCAGCGGGTTCTGAGCCGCGCCGAGGCCCACGTGCGTGAACTCGAACCGGATCTTCCGGTGGAGACCGCCCTGGCCTTGGAGGACCCGGCGAAGGCCCTGTTGAGGCGCACCGGGCCCAAGGACCTACTGGTGACGGGTTCACGGGGTCTGGGCGCCGCGCGTTCGGCCCTGGAGTCGTCGGTGAGCGTCCGGTTGGCCGCGCGCGCCGAGTGCCCGGTGGTCGTGGTGCCCGAAAGCGAGGCCTCCGTGGTCACGGCCCCGCGCCGGATCGTGGTGGGCGTGGACGGTTCCGACTACTCCCGTGGCGCGCTGGACTTCGCGCTGCGCGAGGCGGCCCGGGCCGAGGGCGGTTCGGTGGTCGTGGTGCACGGCTGGCGGATGCCGTTGCCGTTCGATTCCGAGGAACTGGCCCAGAGCGGTTGGTCGCCGCCGAACGACCTGCTGGACCAGCGGTCGCAGGAGATGGTCTCGGACATGCTCGCCTTGGTCCAGGACGAGGAGACCCGGCACGTGGGGGTCTCGGTCGTGCGGTTGGACACCGACCCGGCCGACGCGCTGGTGGACACCGGTGCGACGGCGGACATGATCGTGGTGGGCTCCCGAGGTAGGGGCAGCGTGCGAGGGCTGCTGCTGGGTTCGGTGAGTCAGGGCGTGCTGCACCGGGCGACCGTTCCGGTCACGGTGTTGCCGCGGGCGATCCGCAAGCACTGATCCCAAAAGCGGAACCACGGGCGGTCGGTACTCCACGGGAGGCCGGCCGCCTCGCCCGTTTTCCGTGCGGTGGGTACCGACGCGAGGATTCCCAAGGGCCGGATCACCTCGAAGAATGTGACTATCGGTAGCTGAAACATCTCTTTTCGTAATACTCATCACAGTGCGCCGGTTTCCAACTTAGGTTAGCCTCCCCTGAGTTGGCTATCCCCAGGCCGACCTGCCCGATCCCCCGTACCGAGTCCGTGCCACGGGCTTCTTCGGCGTGCCCGCCTTCAGGAGGACGATCCATGAGCTCTCCCGCGAGGTCCCTTGAGGATCCGCCCGGGTCTTTGGCCCCCGACCACAGGGACCAGCTGTTCGACGCGTACAGCGCCGGCCGCTACCGCGACCTCACCGACGACGCCGTCGGCCGGATCGCCGACCGCATCGCCCGTGTCGACCGCCCCTGCACCGGGGCCACCGCCGAGGACCTGCGTCCCGGGGTCGAGTCCGTCGACCTCGAACGTCCTCTGCGCGACCCCTCCGCCGCCCTGGACGAGTTGGAACGGCTCTACCTCGACGACGCCGTCTACTTCCACCACCCCCGCTACATGGGGCACCTCAACTGCCCGGTGGTCCTGCCCGCCCTGCTCGGCGAATCCGTGCTCTCGGCGATCAACTCCTCCCTGGACACCTGGGACCAGAGCGCGGGCGGCACCCTCATCGAACAGCGTTTGATCCGCTGGACCACCGACCGCATCGGCCTCGGCGACCGGGCCGACGGCGTCTTCACCAGCGGCGGCAGCCAGTCCAACCTTCAGGCCCTGTCGATGGCCCGCGACGAGACTCACCGGCGCGAGGGAGGCCGCCTGGCCGACCTGCTTCCGCGCATGCGGGTGCTGACCTCACGGGTCGGCCACTTCAGCGTCGCGAAGTCGGCCGCGCTGTTGGGTATGGGCTACGAGTCCGTCATCTCCGTGGCCTGCGACGACCGCCGTCGCATGCGACCGGACGCGCTCGCCGCCGAACTGCGCCGCTGCCGCAGCGAGGGCCTGCTGCCCATCGCGGTCGTGGCCACCGCAGGCACCACCGACTTCGGCAGCATCGACCCGCTCCCGCAGATCTCCGACCAGTGCGCCCGCCACGGCCTGTGGATGCACGTGGACGCCGCCTACGGGTGCGGGCTGCTGGTCTCGCGCCACCGCCACCTGCTCACCGGCATCGAACACGCCGACTCGGTCACCGTGGACTTCCACAAGTCCTACTTCCAGCCGGTCAGTTCCAGCGCCGTGCTGGTGCGCGACTCCCGCTCCCTGGGTCACGTCACCTACCACGCCGACTACCTGAACTCCCGCTCCGACGGCAGCACCCCACTGCTCTCCCCCAACCAGGTCGACAAGAGCCTGCAGACCACGCGCCGCTTCGACGCGCTCAAACTCTGGCTGACCCTGCGGATCATGGGCGCCGACGGGGTGGGCGAACTCTTCGACCAGGTGCTGGGCCTGGCCGTGGAGGGGTGGGCGCTCCTGGACGCCGATCCGCGCTTCACCGTGGTCACCCGGCCCACCCTCAGCACCCTGGTGTTCCGTTGCGCGCTGCCGGGGGTCTCCCCGGAGGTCGCCGACGGCGCCAACCGGTACGCGCGTGAGGCCCTGCTGGCCTCGGGCCTGGCCGTGGTGGCACGCACGACCGTGGACGAGCGCCCGTACCTGAAGCTCACACTGCTCAACCCGCGCAGCACCCGCCAGGACATCGCCGAGGTCCTGGACCTGCTCGCCGCGCACGCCGAACGCTACGTCGCCCAGACCGGGGGGACCCCTTGAGCACCCGCATCCACGACTTCGCCGCCATCGGCATCGGTCCGTTCAACCTGGGGCTGGCCTGCCTGAGCGAGCCGATCACCGAACTCGACGGGATCTTCCTGGACCAGAAGCCGGAGTTCGACTGGCACAGCGGCATGCTGTTGGAGGACGCCGAACTCCAGACGCCGTTCATGTCGGACCTGGTCACCCTGGCCGATCCCACCTCCCCGTACTCCTTCCTCAACTACCTGAAGGAGACCGGGCGGCTCTACCCGTTCTACATCCGCGAGCGCTTCTATCCGCTGCGCGCCGAGTACAACGACTACTGCCGGTGGGCCGCCGCGAAGCTGGGCGAGACGGTCCGCTTCGGGCAGCGGGTGGACGGGGTCGAGTACGACGGCGAACAGGGCGTCTACCTGCTGCACAGCACCGACACGGCCTCCGGTGAGAGTGGGCTGTTCCGGGCCCGGCGGCTGGTGCTGGGCACCGGCACCCCGCCCTACGTTCCCGCTTCCTGCCGGGACCTGCCCGGGGACGTGGTGCACAGCGGCGACTACCTCTTCGCCAAGGAAGGCCTCCAGGGCAAGCGCGGCGTCACGGTGGTGGGCAGCGGGCAGAGCGCCGCGGAGATCTTCCACGACCTGCTCCAGGACGTGGACACCCACGGCTACGAACTGAACTGGGTGACCCGGTCGCCGCGGTTCTTCCCGCTGGAGTACACCAAGCTCACCCTGGAGATGACCTCCCCGGAGTACGCCGACCACTTCTTCGCGCTGCCCGGTGCGACCCGGGACCGCCTGGTCGCCTCGCAGAAGAACCTGTACAAGGGCATCGACACCGACGTCATCAACGCGATCTACGACCTGATGTACGCCAAGAGCCGACTCGGACCACTGCCGGTGCGGCTGATGACCAACACCGAGGTCATCGGTGTGACCCGGGACGAGACGGCGGCCGGGTACCGCTTGGAGCTGCGCAACTCCGACCAGGAACGCGACTTCGCCCTGGACACCCAGGGGCTGGTCCTGGCCACCGGCTACCGGTACCGGGCCCCGGCGTTCCTGGAAGCGATCTCCGACCGTTTGGCCTGGGAGGACGAGGACCGCTTCCGGGTACGGCGCGACTACCGCGTCGACCGGGCCGCGCACGACGCCAACGGCCACGGAGGCGTCGGGGTTCCGGCGCCGGCGGGCGCGGTGTTCGTGCAGAACGCGGAACTGCACACGCACGGCTTCGTCTCCCCGGACCTGGGCATGGGCGCCTACCGCAACTCCTACATCCTGCGGGCGCTGCTGGGCCGCGAACCCTACGCGGTGGAACGCTCCATCGCCTTCCAGGAGTTCGGGGCACCCGTCGAGGCCGACTTGGAGGCGAGCGGGCGATGAGTCGCACCTTTTCCACCGGTTTGGGGGCCTTCCGGGTCGCCCCCGTGGATCCCGAGGCCGACATCGATCTCCTCCACGGATGGCTGACCCATCCCAAGTCGGCGTTCTGGCTGATGACCGACTTCTCGAAGGACGACACCGCCCGTTACTTCCGGTCGGTGCACGAGTCCGAGCACGAGAACGCCTACATCGGCTCGTGGGAGGGTCGGCCGTGTTTCCTCGCCGAGCTCTACTCCCCCGCGCACGGCGAGCTCGCCCCGCACCACGACACGCTCCCGGGCGATGTGGGGATGCACTTCCTGGTGGCTCCCACCGACGCCCCGGTGCGCGGGTTCACCCTCGCCGTGATCACCACGGTGATGGAGCTGGCCTTCGCCGATCCCGCCACCGAACGCGTCGTCGTCGAACCCGACGTGCGCAACCACGCCGTGCACAGGCTCAACGAGGCGGTGGGCTTCCGGATCGAGTCCACCGTCCACCTCGCCGAGAGCGACAAGGACGCCCACCTGAGCACCTGCACCCGCGAGGACTTCCGAACGGCCACGAGAGGAGTCGCCCGATGACCATCGACCACGACCCGCGCGCGATCGTCGACCACCTGGCCCCCGAACCGTGGGCCCGCGCCAATCGGCTGCTGGTGCGCAAGGCCCTGGCCGAGTTCACCCACGAACGGCTGCTCGTCCCCGAACCCGAGGGGGAGAACGCCTACAAGGTCCTCGCGGACAACGGTGCCGAGTACCGTTTCACCGCCCGGGTCATGACGCTGGAGCACTGGCGGATCGACGCCGACAGCGTCGTGCGCCGCTCCCCCGAGGGCGAGATCACCGAGATCGACGCGTTGGACCTGGTCATGGACCTGCGCGAGACGCTCGGGCTGAGCGAGGAGGTCCTGCCGGTCTACCTGGAGGAGGTCTCCAGCACCCTGGCGAGCAGCGCGTTCCGGATCACGAAGGGGCAGCCCACCGCCGCCGAACTGGCGCGGTCCGGCTTCCAGGACATCGAGACCGGGATGACCGAGGGGCACCCCTGCTTCGTGGCCAACAACGGGCGGCTCGGGTTCGACGCCGCCGAGTACCGGGCCTACGCACCCGAAGCCGGTGAGCCGGTGCGACTGGTGTGGGTGGCGGCGCGACGTTCGCGCACCACCTTCTCCCACTCGGCGGACACCGACCCCGACACCTTCCTACGTTCCGAGCTGGGCCCGGACCTGTTCGAGGCCTTCGAGGAGCAGCTGGTCGACCTGGGGCTGGACCCGGCCGACTACCACCTCGTGCCGGTGCACCCGTGGCAGTGGTGGAACCGGCTCGCCGTCACCTTCGCCGCCGACGTGGCCCGCCGCGACCTGGTGTGCCTGGGGCACGGACCGGACGAGTACCGGGCGCAGCAGTCCATCCGCACCTTCTTCAACACCTCGCACCCGGAACGGCACTACGTCAAGACGGCGCTGTCGGTGCTGAACATGGGATTCCTGCGCGGGCTGTCCGCGGAGTACATGGAGGCCACCCCCGCCATCAACGACTGGTTGGTCGACCTCATCGAGGGCGACCAGGTGCTCGGCGGCACCGGGATGGAGGTGCTGCGCGAGCGGGCCGCGGTGGGCTACCGCGCCACGCACTACGCCGAAGCCGCCCCGAAGCGTTCGCCCTACCGGAAGATGATCGCCGGGCTGTGGCGGGAGAGCCCCGTGCCCAGGCTGCGCGCGGGTGAGCGCCCGGCGACCATGGCGTCGTTGCTGCACACCGACGCCGAGGGAGGTTCGTTCGCGGAGGCGCTCATCGCCGAGTCCGGGCTGGCGCCCACGGAGTGGTTGCGCCGCTACCTGGACGCGTACCTGGTGCCGCTGCTGCACTCGTTCTACGCGCACGACCTGGTGTTCATGCCGCACGGCGAGAACGTCATCCTGGTGCTGCGCGACGGAGTGCCGGAGCGGGTGCTGATGAAGGACATCGCCGAGGAGATCGCGGTGATGGACGCCGAGGTCGAGCTACCCGGCGAGGTGGAGCGGATCCGGGCCGAAGTGCCCGAGGACATGCGGTTGCTGTCCCTGTTCACCGACGTCTTCGACTGCTTCCTGCGGTTCCTCAACGGGATCCTCGCCGACCGGGGCGTGCTGACCGAGGACGACTTCTGGCGGACGGTGGCCGAGTGCGCGGCCGACTACCAGGCGTCGGTGCCGCACCTGGCGGAGCGGTTCGAGCGCTACGACCTGTTCACCGACCGGTTCGCGCTGTCGTGCCTGAACCGGCTCCAGCTGCGCGACAACCGGCAGATGGTGGACCTGGAGGACCCGTCGGGGGCGTTGCGGCTGGTCGGGACCTTGGAGAATCCGATCGCGGCTTACCGACCGGCGACCGTCCCGGGGTAGTTCCGGGGCTCAGGCGGGATCGTCGGGGTGTTCCTCCCGACGGTCCCGCTCGGCGTTCAGGACCGAGGGGAGCAGACCGGGAAAGCGTTCCTGAAGGTCGTCGGTGCGCAGGGCGCTCTTGCGGGCGGTGCCCACGTAGTACTGGCGGATGATCCCGGCCTCGCGCAGCACGCGGAAGTGGTGGGTGGAGGTCGACTTGCTCACCGGCAGGTCGAAGGCGACGCAGGCCATGTCCTCGTGCCCGTCGGCCAGCGCGCACACGATGCTCAGCCGGACCGGGTCGGCGAGGGCGCCGAGCACGGTCTCCAAGCGGAGCCGTGCGGTCTCGGGGTGCTCCAACCGACGCCCGGACACGGTGGGGGATGCGGACTCGGACATGCTTCGACCTCCCGTGGTTCCTTCCCTCAAAGTACGAGGGTCCTCATAGTTTGACAATCCTCGTACTACGATGGTTATCGTACTTTGGCCGCCGTGATCTCCGTGGCCCAAGTCGATCCGAAGGAACCTTTCGTGAGCTCGTTGTTCACCCCGCTGACCCTGCGTTCGCTCACCATCCCCAACCGTGTGTGGATGGCCCCGATGTGCATGTACTCCGCCGCCGCGGAGGGGCCCGACACCGGCGCGCCCACCGACTTCCACCTCACCCACCTGGCCTCCCGGGCGGCCGGGGGCGCCGGGCTGGTGATGGCCGAGGCCACCGGGGTACGCGCCGACGGCCGGATCAGTCCCTGGGACCTGGGACTGTGGAACGACCGGCAGCAGGAGGCCTTCGCCCGCGTCACCGCCGCCATCCGTTCCCACGGTGCCGTCCCCGCCATCCAGCTCGCCCACGCCGGCCGCAAGGCCGCCACCGACCGGGCGTGGCTGGGCGGTCGCGGCCTGACCGAGGCCGAGGGCGGTTGGGAGACGGTGGCGCCCAGCGCCTGGGCGTTCGAGGGTCTGCCGACGCCGCACGAGCTCACCGTCGCCGAGATCGACGAGTTGGTGGCCGACTTCGCGGCCTCCGCCGAACGCGCCCTCGCCGCCGGCTTCCAGGTCGTGGAGGTCCACGGCGCCCACGGGTACCTGCTCAACTCGTTCCTGTCCCCGGCGGGCAACCGGCGCACCGACTCCTATGGCGGCGATCTCGCCGGTCGGATGCGCTTCCCGCTGCGCGTGGTCGAGGCCGTGCGCGCGGTGTGGCCCGAGGATCTGCCGGTGTTCTTCCGAGTCTCGGCCACCGACTGGATCGAGGAGAACCCCGAGGACACGCGTACCGGCTGGACCGGGGCCGACACCGTGCTCCTGGCCAAGGAACTCCAGGCCCGCGGGGTGGACCTGTTGGACGTGTCCACCGGCGGCATGGTGCACGACGCGCGGATCCCGGCCGGCCCCGACTACCAGGTGCCCTACGCCACGCGGGTGCGCGAGGAGACCGGTCTGCCCACGGGCGCGGTCGGGCTCATCACCGAGCCCGACCAGGCGGAGCGGATCATCGCCTCCGGTGCCGCCGACGCCACCTTGCTCGGCCGAGAGCTGCTGCGGGACCCGTACTGGGCGCGCCGCGCCGCACGCGAGCTGGACGTTCGTCCGGAGTGGCCGGTGCAGTACGGCTACGCGGTCGGTCGCCGCTGAGCCCTACCGGTCCCATCGCTCCCGGACGTGGTGGACCTTGACACAGGTGCAAGGGGTCATGCTCCGGGAACACTCTCCACGAAGGCGCGGCACGAGGGGGAGTGATCATGCGGGAACGGGACGCGACCGTGATCGGCCTCGACGAGGTGCGGCGGGACATGGGCGCCTTGGTGGGCGGCAAGGCCGCCGGCCTCGGGGAGATGATCGCCGCCGGGGAGCGGGTACCACCGGGGTTCTGCGTGACCACCACGGCCCTGTCCTCCGGTGACGTACCCGCCCGGGAGATCGCCGAGGCCTACCGGCGACTGGGCGGCGGACCCGTGGCGGTGCGATCCAGTGCCACGGCCGAAGACCTGCCCGAGGCGAGTTTCGCCGGGCAGCAGGACACCTACCTCGACGTCGACGGCACCGACGCGGTCGTGGACGCGGTCCGCCGTTGCCGGGACTCCCTGGAGAACGCGCGCGCCGTCGCCTACCGGGAGGCGAACGAGGTCGACGGGTCCGACACGCGCATCGCGGTGGTGGTGCAGTCGATGGTGGACGCCGCGACCGCCGGGGTCATGTTCACCGCCGACCCGATCACCGGGTCGCGGTCGCGCACCGTGGTGGACGCTGTACCCGGGCTCGGGACGGGTGTCGTGGACGGCACGGCCGAACCGGACCACTACGTCCTCGACGAGGACCGGATCGTCGAGGGTCGGGGCGGATGCCTGTCCGAGGACCGGGTGCGCGCGCTGGCGTCGGCGGGGCGGCGGCTACAACGGCTCTTCCGCTCGCCCCAGGACGTGGAGTGGGCGCACGACCGCGACGGTGGGCTGTGGCTGTTGCAGTCCCGCCCCGTCACCACCCTCTTCCCGTTGCCGCCACAGGACGTGCCCGACCCACCCCGGCTGTACATGGAGGTCGGGAACATGCAGGGCATGCTGCGCCCGTTCACACCCATGGGGCTCTCCCTGCTCGAAGACATGTGGACCCACGGGTGGCGGGCGTTCGGGGCGCCCGGCGAGACTGCGGGGTCGACACCGTTCATGGTCGGCATCGGTCGGCGACTCTACGTGGACATCACCTCGCCGCTGCGCGACCCATGGTCGCGTTCCGGGTTGGCGCGGAGCATGGAGGTGTACGGGCCCCGAGTACGCGCGGCGGTGGAGCACCTGTACGACGACCCCCGGTTCGCGCCACGTCCTGGGGCGTCGTTCCCCGTGGGCACCGTGCTCGCGATGGCCGTCGCCCTGCTTCCCCCGATCGTGCTCGGGATGGGCCGTGCCCTGATCGACCCGCCCGCCGCCCGGGCCCGGGCGTACGAGGCCGTGGACCGGTGGCGTTCCCTGCGTGGACCGGGGGCCGAGGCCGACGCCGCCGCACGGGTGGAGTGGGTCCTGGATGACGCCTTCGACGCGTTGCTCGGCCCGGACCTGGTGGAGGTGATCGGGCCGGTGGGGGCGGGGCTGCTGACCATCATGGCCCCGGCCGCCCTGCTACGCGGGGTCGCGTCGAGGGAGGAGACCGACACCGTCCTCGGTGGAGCACCGCACAACGTCACCACGCGAATGAACCTGGAGCTGTGGCGGATGGCCGAACGGGCCCGCGCGCACCACGACCTGTTCACCGCCACCCCACCGGGGGAACTGGCCGAACGGTACCTGCGCGGGGAGCTTCCGGACGTGGGGATGGCGGAGTTCCTGGACCGTTACGGGCACCGCACGGCGGCCGAGGTGGACATCGGGGTGCCACGTTGGCGCGAGGACCCCACCCAGGTGTTCGTCGTCATCGCCGAACACCTGCGTTCACCGGGTGGGGAGCAGGCCCCGGACCGGCGCCACGCCCGGACCGGCGCCACGCCCGGGCCGCGACCGCCGCGGAGTCCATGCTGGCGGAACTGCAGCGGCGGGCCGTGCGGGTTCGCCCGGTACGCGGGCTGCTCGCGGCGTTCCTGATGCGGCGCTCACGCGAGTTGGCGGGCATGCGGGAGTACGCCAAGTTCGCGTGGTTGGTGCCGTTCGCCGAGATGCGGCGTCAGCTGTCGATGGCCGGTGCGGAGCTGACCTCGCGCGGGCTGTTGGATCGGTCCGAGGACCTCTTCTTCCTGGAGCCGGACGAACTCCGGACGGCCGCGCGCGAGGGTGTCGACCATCGGGGGACGGTGGTCGAACGACGCCGTTTCCACCGACGCGAACTGCGCAGACGTTCGGTTCCGGCGACCCTCCTGACCGACGGGACCGACGTGACCACGACCCTGCCGCGCCCACCCATGGTGGAGGGCGGGTTCCCGGGGGTGCCCGCCGCCCCGGGACGGGCCGAGGGGCGGGCCCGGGTCGTGCTGGATCCGGCGGATGCCCGTGTGGAGCCCGGAGAGATCCTGGTCGCGCCCACCACCGACCCGGGTTGGACCCCGTTGTTCATGACCGCGGCCGGTCTGGTCAGCGACACGGGTTCGGCGATCGCCCATGGTCCGACGGTGGCCCGCGAGTTCGGGATCCCGGCGGTGATCTGCGTCCTGGACGCCACCACCGTCATCCGCACCGGCGACCTGCTGCGGGTCGACGGCGTGGAGGGCACCGTCACCGTCCTGGAGCACGCCCCTAAGGACGACGGATAGAGACGGTCAGACGGCGGACCAGCCGCCGTCGACCGGCAGGATCACGCCGTTGACGTTGCTCGCCGCGTCGGAGGCCAGGAAGACGATGGCCGAGGCGAGTTGTCCGGACTCGGCGATCGGGCCCATGTTGCCCATGTAGCGGCCCAGGACGTTCGGGCCCATGGCCTCTGAGTCGGCGTGGACGCTGATCCCGGTGGCGACGCCGCCCGGGGCGACCGCGTTGACCCGAACGCCCTGGTCCCGGTACATGATCGCGGTGGACTTCACCAGGCCCACGACCGCGTGCTTAGAGGCGGTGTAGGCGGTGCCCGAGGCGCCACCGCGCAGGGCGGCCTCGGATGCGGTGAAGACGATGGAACCCTTCTGCTTCTCGGTCATGTGCGGCAGGACCGCGCGGGTGAGTAGGAAGGGCGCGGTGACGTTGACCCGGATGACCCGCTCCCACACCTGGTCGGAGACGTCGGCGGTGGCGGACATGTCGTCCATGATGCCCGCGTTGTTGACCAGGACGTCGATCCCGCCGAGGCGGTCGAGGGCGGTGGCCACGACCTCCGCCACCACCTTCGGGTCGCCGAGGTCTCCGACGACGCTCTCGGCGGTTCCACCGGCGGCGCGGACCTGCTCGACGGTCTCGCGGGTTCCGTCGGCGTTGAGGTCGGCGACCAGGACCCGGGCACCGGCCTCGGCCAGCTGCAGCGCGGTGGCGCGGCCGATGCCGGAGCCGCCTCCGGTGACGATGGCGTTCTTTCCGTCCAGACCCGTCATGGGGGTTTCCCTCTTTCTCGTGCGGGGTGCCGGCTCCGATGGCCTGCGATATTGTCACTTTAGGACTTTTTGTCACTCAGCGACAAATATACTTCGAGTGCCACCCGTCTCGATAGAGTGGGCGGCCTGAGGGAACAGACCGAGGAGGTGCCCTTGCCGCGCACCGAGACGCCCTCCCCGGAGGCCATGGGCCGGGGTCGCCCGCCCATGAGCGACCGGCGCAAACACATCATGCGCACCCAGATCGCCCGCGCGGCCGTGGAACTGTTCACCGCCAAGGGCGTCTCCGCGACCACCGGCGACGACATCGCACACGAGCTCGGCATCTCCACCCGCACCCTGTGGCGCTACTTCCCGAGCAAGGAGAGCTGCGTGCGCCCGCTGCTCACCGGTGGCCTCGACCTCATGACGGAGCGGCTGCGAACCTGGCCCCCGGAGCTGTCCCTGACCGAACACCTGGAGCGGTCCGGCGCCCTGGCCGAGGACGCCGAGACACCATCGATGGCGTCGATGATCGACCTCATCCGCATGACCCGCACCGAACCCGGCCTCCGAGCGGTGTGGCTGGACGTGCACCACTCCGCCGAGGAGGTCTTCGCCGAGGCCATCGCCGACCGCGCGGGCCTGACACCCGGCACGCTCTCCGTCCGGGTCCGAGCCGCCACCATCAACGTGGCGCTGCGGGTGGCCGCGGAACGGTTCGCCGACCGCACCGGCGACGGCGACCAGGGCGAGGACATGGCGGACCTGATCCGCGCGGCCCTGGACGTGGTCGACGACGGACTGGGACCGATCACCCGCTGACCACCACCGAGGAAACGATGTCCCCCTTCCACCCCGACCTGGCCCACGCGCGCTTCCTTCCGCCCTTCCCGATCGGTACGCGCACGGCGCGCATGGTCCAACGGGCCAGCGAACGCATGCGCCCGCCCCGCGCTCCAGACGACGTCCTGATCGAGGAGCACACCGTCCCCGGCCCGGAGGGCGCACCGCCGGTCTCCGTGCGCCTCTACCGACCCCGCTCACTCCAAGGGCCGGCCCCCGCGCTGCTGTGGTCCCACGGCGGCGGGTACCTGTTCGGCAGCCCCGTCCAGGACGAGAACCGCAGCATCGGGTTCGCGCTCGACCTCGGGATCACCGTGGTCGCCCCGCGCTACCGCAAGGCACCCCAGAGCACACATCCCGCCCCGGTCGAGGACGTCTACGCCGCCCTGTCCTGGATGGTGGCCGACGCCGACCGGTTGGGCGTGGACCCCGCCCGGATCGCGATCGGCGGGGCCAGCGCGGGCGGCGGCATCACCGCGGCCCTGGCCCTGCTGTGCCGTGACCGAGGTGGCCCGATCGACCCTCTGTTCCAGCTGCTCGTCTACCCGATGCTGGACGACCGCACCACCCTGCGCTCCGACCTGGACACGCTTTCGACCCGTATGTGGTCGGTGGCCGACAACCGGTTCGCCTGGCGGGCCTACCTGAACCGGTTCCCGGGCGGCGCGGGTGTCTCCCCCTACGCCGCGCCGGCCCGGAGCGAGGACCTGTCCGGGCTGCCCCCGGCGTGGATCGGGGTGGGCACGCTGGACCTGTTCCACGACGAGGACGTGGCCTACTCCGAGCGACTGCGCGAGGCCGGGGTGCCCTGCGTGCTCACGGTCGTTCCGGGCGCCTTCCACGGGTTCGACGCGCTCTTCTCGCGGACGGAGGTGGTGCGCGAGTTCAGGCGTACCCAGACCGAGGCCCTGCGCGCGGCCTTCACGGAGCGGTTCCCCTAGTCTGTCGGCGCACGACGACGAGAGGTCACCATGACGCTGCGCGCCCCGGACGAGGTCGCCCGGTTCTTCGACGGACTGGACCTGGTGGAACCGGGGATGGTGCCGATCACGCGATGGCGCCCGAGCCCCACCGACGTGGGCGAGCCCCGGGACGTGGACGAGTTCGGCGCCGTCGCCCGCAAACCCTGACCCGGACCGGTTCGACCACGTGCCCTCCTGGATCGACCATCCGGTGAACCGCTGAGTCGGTGGGCCCGGATGTGGTCCGGCACACGATTCATCCCGAAAAAAACCGAACTCTTCACATTAGCGAAAACCTTCCCGGGAATTCCTCGAAAAAGTCGCCGGACAAAGAGACCCCAGGTGAAAACGGGGCAGGTCCGGATCGTTAGGGTTCCGGTGGTCCCGGTGAGTGCTCGCACCCGCCGGGCCACCGGCGACGAGGCCGGACAGGGCAGCGCCGCACGAGTTCAGGAGGCATCGGGCATGTTCCGAAAGATACTGGTCGCCAACCGCGGAGAGATCGCGATCCGTGCGATGCGCGCCGGGCACGAGGTCGGAGCGAGGACCGTGGCGGTCTTCCCCCATGAGGACCGCCACTCCCTGCACCGGCTCAAGGCCGACGAGGCCTACCAGATCGGGGAACAGGGCCACCCGGTGCGCGCCTACCTGTCGATCGAGGAGATCGTACGGGCGGCCGTGGAGGCCGACGCGGACGCCGTCTACCCCGGTTACGGGTTCCTGTCGGAGAACCCGGACCTGGCCCGGGCCTGCGCGGACGCGGGCATCACCTTCGTCGGGCCGCCCGCCGAGGTCCTGGACCTGACCGGCAACAAGGCCAGCGCGATCGCGGCGGCCAAGCG